>CALDJV010000281.1 GCA_937899305.1 uncultured Cytophagaceae bacterium | reverse complement strand
AAGTGTTAGCTAATTAATATTTTTTAGAAACACACGTGCGGAAAGTCGGATTTATTGGTAGCCGAGATGATTCTTCATTCACTTTTGTAAATCCTAATGCGCCCGCAGTATTGTTCATCAACCCATTTGTATTGGATCCAACCAACTACAAAAGAATGTATTCTTTAGGTTTTGGAGGAGTTTATCGTAACCCAGACTTGACCGACAAAGCGTTCTTGGGTAACTTCCCAGACGGAGCTCCTGTATTTGGATACAACAACTGGGAGCCTATCACCTCTACTGTTACTGGTCCACGTTTTATCACTTCTGCTTTAGATGTGGCTTCTAATGGTACCCTTTATTATGGAGATTTGGGAGGTCAAATTTTTAGAGTAGATAGCGCTTGGGTTGGTCAACCTGACAGAACCGATATTTTTACTGGCCGAGGATTACCTGCTGGTGCAGTAAGTTCTCTTACAACTGATCCTGCCGATCCAAATACAGTATATGCTACTTTCTCAAACTATGGTATTCCTAGTATTTTCGTCTCTACCAACGGTGGTGATACCTGGACTGACATTGGGGGTAACTTAGAGGAAAACCCTGATGGAACAGGTAATGGTCCTTCGGTACGTTGGATGACCATACACCGTCCGGTAACTGGTGCTCCTATCTTTTTTGTAGGTACTAGTATCGGTTTGTTCTCTACTACTCAACTTGACGGTGCCAACACAGTATGGACTCGTGAAGGTGGTGATGTAATTGGTAATGTAGTTACAGGAATGGTTAAAACCCGTGCTTCGGATGGTTTGGTTGCTATTGCTACCCACGGTAACGGAGTATTCAGTGCCAACTTGGTAAATGTAGTTTGTGAAAACGCTGAAAACCTAGATGTAGCCAACATTACTTTGAATTCGGCTACCTTGAAATGGGATGCAGTATATACTGCACAGTCTTATGACGTACGTTATAAATTAACTGCGGACAGCGTATGGACTACTCAAGATGGAGTAACAGGTACTTCTTTGGATATCAGTGGATTAACTTCTGGTTGCCAGTACGAGTTCCAGGTAAAAGCCAACTGCTTGTACGGAGCAAGTGAATTTGGAGACTCTAAGAAATTCACTGCTTATTGTGAGCCTCACGCATATGGAGGATTCTTTTTGAGCAAAGTAAGATTTGCTGGTGTCAAAAGAGTAAGCTACCCAACTTATGGTGGCAATGCTTATAATGACCTTACCGATAGCCAAACTGCTACTGTAGTTCAGGATAAAACATACCGATTGAAGTTGAAGTCAAGCCGCAGAAAGCGTTACCAAGTATGGATTGACTTTAACCACGATGGTGATTTTGATGATGCTGGTGAAATGGTATACCGTAGCCGTGGCTTCTTCTTTGGTGAGTTCCGAGCTCGTACCAAAGTAAGAGTTCCTGCTGATGCCAAAATAGGTAAAACACGTATGAGAGTAGCAATGAGAGCATTCTTTAGCTCAAAAAGTGCTTGCGATCCTATCTACTTTGGTAAAGTAGAAGACTTCACGGTAGATATTCAAGCCGCAGGAAGCGCCAACAGCCGAGTAGCAGCTTCTTCTTTTGATGATGCTCCTGTGTTTAAGGTATATCCAAACCCAACTCACGAACAAATCAATGTATCTGGAAACACATATGCTGATAAAGTAACGTTTGTGATCACCGACGTAAACGGAGTAGGATTGAGAAAGACAGAAGTCAATACCGAAAGCGGACGTTTCAACACTACGTTTAACTTGATTGGTTTGAAACCAGGTGCATACATTGTACACATGGTAGATGAAGATGGAAAACGTGAGTTTAAAAGATTTATCATAGAATAATCTAAACTAACCCCTCTTTTAATAAGCAAGCTACCCTCGGTCTCGAGGGTAGCTTTTTTTGTTTTATAAATTCAACTTCACCATCAATGGAGTAAACTTACTTCCTTATAAACTGAGACGCTGTTTTGTAATCGTAATCTTGTATATTTGGTCCATCACACTAAAAACCATTCTTATGATGATCAAAAATTTACTCTGGATTCTACTATCAACTCTGAGCCTGTGGTCTTGTGATGAAAAAAAAGCCACGAATGAAAACACAAATTCAGATGTTTCCTCAGCAGTACAAGACACTGACAGTCAAAATAGCACATCGAGCAATGCATCGGACTCTGGTACTGAAGCACCTTCAGGAGATGAACAAAAACCTGATGATGCCACTACCCAAGCGGTGGCTACTGTAAGGGGTTATTTCGAGGGGTTAACCAATGGAAAGTACAAAGCAGCGGCCAGTAATTTTGCCAATCAGGTAGACTTGTGGATCACCATGAAAAATACGAACCCTCAAGCAATTGCTGCCGAGGCCAAGCGTTTTCTAAGCACCAAAGAAAATGTAAAATATACACCTAACCTGGCTGGAATGGCTTTTAAGGACAACAAAGCCCGAGTAGTAGTACGTCAGGAATGGAAAAACTATGATGTAACGCTGGAAGTATTGTTAGAATTTGACAATGCCGCCAAAATTAAATCTTACAAGGAGGGGAAAGTTTACAAAAGAAAAGTCGTAAAGCCTTCGGTATTGGAAACTTACTTATCAAGCATCAATCAACTCAATTATCCACTTCAAGTGAGCAGCGCCCAGTTTGACCGTTTTAAAAACATGGGGAATGAAGGAAAACAGTTGCTCGTCGGAGAAAACTTTCCAGGAGAAAACTTTCAGGATGTGGGCTATTTTAAGATGACAGGAAATCTGATAGGCATTTTACACATTCGGGGTTATCGTAGTTCTCAAGAGTTCATCTTGGCCATATTTAATCGTAAAACAGGCAAAATGCTTAGTCTACAATCCATTGGTTTTATGGGCGGGGGGCACGTTTTGAACGGATACAATACCAATTGTAAGATTGACATCAATCAGGATGGTAGTATTGTAAACAATTGGACCAGCACCGAAAAATCGCCCATAGATGGCAGCGTGAAAAAATCAGTGGGCCAACACCTATTTCAAGTAACCGCTAACGGAGAAATTAAAAGGCTCTAGTAAGTTGTTACATTGCTAAATGGTTACGCGAAGCGGTAATTAGTTTCTTGTTTTTGCAAATATGATAATAGTTAGGCCTAGCCTTGGCGAAGCTACTTATTCCGCTTTGCGCTCACTTTTCATTCTTGTCCTGACGAAGGAAGGATCTGCTTTACATTTTTCATTTAATTGCTACCAACTCCTGACTACTAGCTCCCAACTAAAAAAAACAATTCACCTTATGAAAACCAATATTCTATTTACGCTCATTTTTATCGGGTTGATTACCTGGAAGGCCCAAGCCCAATACAATCAAAACGATTTGGTAGGTATGTGGCAAGTCAATGTGCCCAAGTTACTCAAAAGCCTTCCTGAAAGCCGAAAAGAAAAAATGGATGCCAATCAAGAGCTGCTTTCTATGATGTTTTTGAGTAATGCATTCCAACTAAAAAAAGATGGCTCTACGATTACACAACGCCCTTCCTTTTCGGGAAACAGCAAGACCAAACAAGGCAAGTGGCAACTAACACCGACTTTCCGCACGTATGCTTTGTAGTTTAAATAATTAATAAACTACTGTAT
>CALDJV010000280.1 GCA_937899305.1 uncultured Cytophagaceae bacterium | reverse complement strand
ACCTGCTGTATCATGAAGCCACTTTTACCAACGAAGAAAAAGACCGGGCCACCGAAACTTTCCACTCTACGGCTTCTCAAGCCGCTACCATAGCCTCTAAGGCTGAGGTGAAAAAACTCATCATTGGCCACTTTTCGTCTCGCTACCGCAACAACCTCGAACCCCTCGTGCGCGAAGCCCGCCAACAATTTGCCGAATCTTATTTGGCCATAGAAGGAAACTCTTTTGTGTTGGAGAAAGAGAATTTGTCGGTGGAGTAGAGGTTAGATTTTACCGATTAATTTAATTCTAACGATTGGACAACCTAGTAATCATACCAATAAATAGAGCTAAAGTAGGTAGCGGTATAACCGGGTAGAAAAACCCCTTGATTAAACTGAAAAAAAGCTGCTTTATCTTGTACCCTGCCTATAACGAATAGTTTTTTACTTTGGTTGGCTTGCGGGGTTTGCATAGATTTTGGGTAATAGGAAAAATAGATAAAGGTTTTGCGAGCAGTTTTAAGAAAAGGGAAACTGTGATTCCTTCGTCCCTTACCTACAATTCTACCTGAAACAGCCATAACTTCTCCTAAATGTTTCGCCAATTCAGTTTTAGAAGTACAATAGGGTACAGTTTGCCATAATAAAATATCACTAGGAGGAGAATTTAACTTGTCAAATCTGGCTATGATCATGCCTGGTCTGAGTTTTTTTTTGAATTGATGCCCTTGAGCGTCTATTTCAAACTGCATAGAAGAGCTTTGTCGGCTGGGTTGAAACAACAAAGTTTTTTGATTTGGTTTTTTGTTTCTTTGGGAAAAAAAACCATACATCAACACCCATTGTCCTAATTTTTTATTCAACTCTTTTTTAGTATTACAGATGGGAAGGCTCATAATTCGGTGTACCTTAGTAAAGGTTGGACGGTTTTGGATTGCTTTTTCTGGTTCTTTGACAGGAGTGTTCATGAGGTGAGGAAATGAGTGTTTAGTGGTAAACTTCGCCAGTTCAAAGCCTTTGTTGGTTTCAGCCACCACTCCTTCGATTAATATATAAGAAGTTTGATATTCCTTTCCTTGGTAAAAACTTTCATTGCCCAAAAAAATCCACTCATTTTTTTTCAACAAAAGTACATAAGGTTGATGTGGCAAACCTTGGTGTTCAGCTTGATGGCCAAATACCAACACTCTTTGGCCTATATGGGCTTTGATATCGGCTAAACTTGTGCAAATAGGAAGGGTGTTTTGGGCAATGTTAATCATAGGATACAATAATAGTAAACTGATGATGAGCATGGTTTGTAAATACTTCATGATTGTAATCATTTATCTTTGTCTGTCTACCACTGACGATATGTTAGGACTCTGAACCACTCTTTTGTTGTCTAGTCTTTCATGAAACGACTGATCTTGCCGGGTGCCGTACATAGTAAAGTACCAAACCGTAGTTATACCAGAACCAGTTTCAGGAGCAATTCCTTCCAAGGCCAGGTAATCACCACTGTTAGCACTTTGCATAATATTGGTGGCATAATGAAAATTATATCCACTGGCATTTTTATCGTGGTTTACTGCAGCAGTTACCATTCCCTGACCTAAGTCAGGTCGAGCATGTTCATTGAGCCCATGTGCAGAGTCAATTGTTCTTTCCTCTGGTTTACCTGCTTTCCTTCTTTTTCGGTTATCCTTGCGTTGTTTCTTTATTATTTTCTTGTAAGCTTTGTAGGCTTTTTCTATGTCTTTATAACTCTCATTATCCGGAAACTCCTTAATCATCACTTGTTGGATGAGTGATTTAATAGTATCATTAGGATTATTTACTATCATTTCAGGAACTCCTCCTTTAGTTTTGTAAATTCGAAGGTATACACCTGATGTAATACTTTCCTGAACGGCTCCCATAATCGCTAAATTAGCATTCCCACAATCTTGTAAATTAAGCGTTTGAATATTTTTATCTTTTCGCGATGAGTTATAGTAACCGTAAGGCCTTTTCCCCATGTTTTGGTCTTTGGTCATATCTTCTTCCTTGCCGTTATGCATGTGAACCGGTCTTATTTTCTTAAAACGACTTTTGCTGGGGTTAGGGGTACCATTTCTGGGAACATCTCCTACCACTAAATCAGAAGCTTCAGTTTTAAGAGTAACATAAGCTCCGCTGGATTTGAGCTTGCTGTTCGCTTGCGAAATCAAAGATTCATCAGCCCAAGCCTGAGCTGAAACATTTTTTTCCAGAGTTCTTTTTGGGCCAGTAGCTGCAGTATTTGTTTGCTCTACGCTTACTGATTTGGTTTGATGTTCCACTGCCATGCGCCCGTCATCTGATACAAATAGTTTCTTACGCTGAGGGTGACGCCAGCCCTCTTTTTTTCTTTGAGTTCGATCTTTAAATTTACCTTTTTCCTTTTCCTTGCTGTACCTTTTATTAAAACTTTCCATCTGATTTTTATACCTATCTCCATCTGAATAAGCTTCTTTATCTTTTTCAGGGGTATGAGTATGGATGGTATTATGTTCTTCTTTGGAAACATAGTAGTGCTGATCTCTACTTTCATACACCATATACCTTTGAATTACTGGGGTAGATGGATGAGTCATGGGAGCACTTTTGGGAGTTTTTGCTTGAAGAGTCTCTCCTTGACTGGCTTTAGCTCCAATCTCGTCTGCTTCCCGTTCCAGTTTAGGGTCGTCATTGATATTTACTAAACCATTATTTGCCTGCTTTCCAGCATTTACTTCTCCTCCCATTTGTTGAGCCACATGGGTAAGTTCATGTCCCATGAGATGATCTTGGCCAGGAGCCAGGTGTACATTCATACCTTGAGCATAAGCTGCCGCATTTACCTTGGCAGGCTCACCAGAGTTGTAATGTACCTTTGCCTGAGTTACATCTCTGCCTTTCAACACGCTAACATTGTGTTTTATTTGTGCCTCATTAGATTTAACATCAGAAGTACCAGCCTTACTTTGCCTTTGCACAGGGTGTTGTTTGGCTTGAATGGGTGTTTTGTATTTTCGTTGTATAGGATGTTGTTTAGCCTGAATGGGTAATTTATGTTTTCGTTGTATTGGGCGTTGTTTTGCCTGAATTGTCGAAGCAGATTTACTAGAATGGTTTTCAGTTTGTTTTTGATTAGAAGCCTGATTTGCTTCCTGATGGTTATCTTTTGATGGTTGGATCGAATGCATAGTGTATATTTAAAGTTGATAAAATGAGTTTAAATATAATAAAAGAGTATGGTGAATTCTATTGAAGGGATGAAAAATTTCCAAGAGATAGCGAATAAATCTTATTGAATAGGTTAGATGTTACCTAAAGCAAGAATAGTCAGGATTCCAGCGATTAACTGAACATCCTGACTACACCAAAGAATAATTCTTGGCAACAACCAAAAGTTATTTCCCATACCACTCTCTCAACCGCACTTCAATCTTTTTATCCCCTTTGTTGACAATAGATCTAAATTTTTTGACATCACTAAAACCTCCTTTGCCTCGGAAGTGAAAGGGGTAAACAATTTTGGGCTTAAACTCTAGCACGGCACTGGCTGCTTGCTCTACTTTCATTGTATAAGGAAGGTTCATGCATACAAAGGCAATGTCTATGTTTTTCAAAGCTCGCATTTCTTTGATATCCTCAGTATCACCCGAAATGTAGAGTTTCTTACCGCCAAGCGTTACAATATAGCCGTTGCCTCGCCCTTTAGGATGGCGAGTTTTGGCAGTTTCGGGTAGGTTATACATGGGGATTGCCTTTACCCTAATACCCATTGTTTTCTTGCTCTTGCCATTGGCCAACGCGTGATATTTTTTGGGAGCAAATTTTACATCTTCCTTGTTAAGGCGATCAATTACTGCTTGAGGTGCAACAACTTCAGCGTTTTTGATATCCAGTGCCTTCAAAGTCTTTTTGTTCATATGGTCTCCGTGAATATCAGTAATCAGAATCAAATCGGGTTTGGGATATTTCGCATAGCGATCAGCGCCACCATAAGGGTCTACATAAATCGTTTTGCCATTCCATTGCAATACCATTGAGGCGTGCAATACCGGGTTAATCGTGATTTCCCCTTTTTTGGCCTTGATTTGATCGCTTTGAGCTTGCACCTGCACAAGCGCCAAAAGCATCAATAATCCAATTGTGTATAACTTTTTCATATATAACATCTGTAAGTAACTTACTTAATAAAACCCTGTTTACCAAAAATAGTTTTTGGAAACATTTAAGAATAAGAACTCGACTTTTCTCATTATTGCAAATTTTTTAGCAATAAATGATTAATGGTGAGTGGTTAATTCATTATTGATTGAGCTTCGCATCGCGAAATTTTACACTTTTCATTTCTCACTTTACACTTAAGATCCGCTACTTTTTTTGTTTATTGGAACTGTAATCGTCAGAATAAGATTTTGAAATAGTAATATATTAAAAACTAAACCACCCTGCACTGAAAGTACAGGGGTTTTGCGCTCGGACTGAAAGTCCTCTTTAGCCAACCCGTGTCGCAATGCGGGCAAGTTGCTCAAATTCGCAGACGAGACCCGATTTTTTCGCATTACTAAAGTATTGCACTGAAAGTGCAGGGTTTTAACCCAGAGCTGAGACCAATAAAACAATAGAAGTTGAGACGACTTCATACTTTAAATTCAAGAAAATGAAAGAAGCTGTTATAGTGTCTACTGCCCGTACTCCCATAGGCAGAGCCTACAAAGGATATTTGAACAACACCAACTCACCTACAATGGGCGGTTGGGTAGTAGAAGAAGCCGTAAAAAGAGCCGGAATAGATCCAGCCGAAGTAGATGATTGCATTATGGGTTGTGCTTTGCCCCAAGGGACTTCCAGCCCCAATATTGGCCGCTTGGTAGGTTTAGCAGGTGGTCTACCCGTCACCGTAGCTGGAATGTCAATTGATCGCCAATGTGCCTCGGGCATGATGGCCATTGCTACTGCTGCCAAGCAAATTATTGTGGATGGTATGCAAATCGTAATTGGTGGCGGAATTGACTCTATTAGTTTGGTGCAAAACAATCACATGAATACTCACCGAATTTTTGACAAAGGCTTGGTAGCCAAGCACAAACACGCCTACATGCCTATGCTGCAAACGGCCGAGGTAGTGGCCAGTCGTTACAACATTAGCCGTGATCAACAAGACGAATATGGTTTGCAAAGCCAGCAACGGACTGCCGCTGCCCAGGAAGCCGGAAAATTTGACGACGAAATTATCTCGATCACTGCCAACAAGGCTACCATGAACAAAGAAACCAAGGAAGTAACCTATGGTGACGTAACTATGACCAAAGATGAAGGCAACCGCCCTGGAACTACCTTAGAAGCCTTGCAAGGGCTTAGATTGGTAAACGAAGGGGGAACCATTACTGCTGGAAATGCCAGTCAATTGTCAGATGGTGCATCGGCCTGTGTACTTATGGATAGTAAGTTGGCTGAGCAGCGAGGTTTAAAACCTTTAGGAGCTTATCGGGGCATAGCCGTAGCCGGTACTGAGCCAGACGAAATGGGAATAGGGCCAGTGTTTGCCGTGCCCAAATTGCTGAAGCAGCACGGGCTAAAAATAGAAGATATTGGTTTGTGGGAACTCAACGAGGCTTTTGCGGTACAGGTGATTTATTGTCGCGATCGTTTGGGTATTCCCAATGACCTGTTAAATGTAAATGGTGGTTCTATTTCTATTGGTCACCCATATGGTATGACTGGCTCTCGTATGGTAGCTCATGCTTTAATTGAGGGTAAACGCAGAGGTGCCAAGTATGTAGTATCTACTATGTGTGTAGGTGGTGGAATGGGTGCTGCTGGTTTGTTTGAAGTATATTAGAACTCTGAACCTTATTCTTATGGCTTGATTATCAGTTTGTTGAAAAGCCATTGTTAAAGGAAAATGTTTTAGTAGATAAGTTACTTTAGTTAATTAGTACTAAAGTAACTTGTTTTTTAGTGTATGCTTACTATTTTTGAGTTATAAAAGAAAAAATTGCATAAAATGTAGTCGCTTCTTCTAAAGCTTTTATCAGATAAGTTATAGAAAGAGTGCGAACTGTTTAACCCGAAAATTACAATTCTATGGCTTTTTACGCAGGAGAACGACAACAAAGAATTTATTCCTCAGGTGCTAGTGGTAAACTTCCTACAGTTCCGGTAGATTTGACCCAACTTGAGGAAGCCGCTCAAAAAAAGATTCCTACCAAAGCATTTGCCTACATAGCAGGAGGAGCAGGTATTGGTCAAACCATTCAAAACAACCGGACTGCTTTTCAAGCTTATGAAATTATTCCCAAAATGTTGCGAGATGTATCGGTAAGAGATACTTCTGTAGAGTTATTTGGACAAAAATTACCTTCTCCTTTATTGACCGCGCCAGTAGGAGTATTGGAGATGGTGCATAAGCAAGCTGATTTGGCGATAGCTGAGGCTAATAGTAGCTTGGGAGTGCCCATGATTATCTCGAACCAGGCATCTTTTTCAATGGAAGATATTGCAGCCAAAATGGGCGACAGTCCACGCTGGTTTCAATTATACTGGAGTAAATCCAACGACTTGGTAGTGAGCTTGTTAAAACGAGCCGAAGCTTCAGGTTGTTCGGCGATTGCGGTTACCTTAGATACTACTATCCTGGGCTGGCGTATTCGTGATTTAGACTTGGCTTATTTGCCTTTTTTGGAGGGAAAAGGTATTGCCCAATATACCAGTGATCCAATCTTTCAGAAGCTTATGGATGAGCCTGATGATCCCAATGCTGCCCAGTTTAAACCCAAAGTGACGATGCATTTGATCAAAACCGTGATGCAAATGAAAAAGAACTACCCAGGTGGCTTTTGGAAAAATTTGCGCTCAGATCGCCCACTTAAAGCAGTTCGAAAGTTCACCAGTATTTATTCCCGGCCATCCATCAAATGGGAAGAGTTGAAGTTTTTGCGAGAACATACCAAACTCCCAATTGTATTGAAAGGTATTTTGCATCCAGACGATGCCCAAAAAGCGTTGGATTATGGAATGGATGGCATTATTGTGTCTAATCACGGTGGACGACAGGTAGACGGTGCGGTAGGAAGTTTTACCATGCTATCTGATATCATCAAAGTCGTAAACGATAAAATCCCGGTATTGCTCGATAGTGGAGTGCGAAGTGGAGCCGATATGTTCAAGGCCGTTGCTTTGGGAGCAACCGCAGTATGCATTGGCCGTCCTTATGCCTATGGCTTGGCTTTGGCCGGGGTAGAAGGAGTCAAAGAAGTATTAAGTAACCTTATGGCTGATTTTGAATTAAATATGGCTCTTTCGGGCTGTACGTCTATCAAAGAAATCACCCCTGACACAT
>CALDJV010000279.1 GCA_937899305.1 uncultured Cytophagaceae bacterium | reverse complement strand
GTTTGGAGCTTGAGCAGCCAGTTTGAAAGCTGCTGCAGTTTGGGCAACTCGAGTGAAGATGCGGTGTTGACACAATCAAAATGCAACTGTAGTTCTTCTAAAGTTAGAGAAATTCCTAAATCTTGTAACAGCAAAGCCTGTACTTTTTGAGCATTTTCGCGTTGAGTTGTGGTAAATTTAAAAGAAACTTTTTGGGAATGTTGGCGAACATTGGTCAATATTTGTGGAATAATGGCTACGCCGCCTCGCTGAGCCAGGGCAGCCCAAAGCCCATAATCTTCCGAAAAATCAAAGTCAGATTGATAGCGTAAATGGTATTGGTCAATGGCGGCTTTTCTGATCATGACGGTAGAGTTGGCCAGGCAATTCGAAAACAGGAGTTGACATTTTATTTCGGCTGAGGTAACCTTGAGCAACCAGGTAGATAAGTCCTGATCCTCGGAAAAGTATTGCACTCCAGCCCCACATAGTACTATCTGAGGCGATTGTTCCAAATAATCTACTTGGGTTTGTAGGCGATGAGGCGCACTGACATCATCCGCATCGATTTTGGCGATGTATTTTCCTTGGGCCAGTTCCAAGGCTTGGTTACGAACAACCGACAACGAATTTTTGTGGGGATTTTTGATGGCTTTGATTCGTGCATCCTTTTGAGCAAAATCAGCGATAATAGACCAACTATTATCCGTAGAGGCATCATCTATGATAATGTGTTCAAAGTCTTGAAACGATTGATTGCGCATGCTTTGGATACAAGCTGGCAAATAAGCTGCTGCATTGTGTACGGGGGTAATCACGGTAACCAAAGTCTTGGTATTCATTCTTTTAGGTATTTGCTATTTCGTTTGAGTAGGCAATCTAAAACAAAAATCAGGGTATTTTTGAAACCAATTGGGTATTTTTTGCTTAATGGAGAACACACAAAAAGCTTCAAAGTATTGAGACCTTTAGGGGTAGATTGTTGACAAATATTCACCCAACTTTGAAGCAATAATTGCTGAACATAGGGCGTACATAAAAACGAAGGGGTATCAATGTGATACAAGCGAAGCAACCATTGATGTGCTTCTTTGAGGTTCTCGATGCTCACCTTGGCCTGAAACGGAAAAAGGTTAAAGTGAGTGTCTAACTCATTGGGGGTAATGTCAGGAATATAATCTTGAATAAATTTTTGGGCGGTGTGAATAAACCAATGTCGTTGAGTTGCCTGATGCCTGAGTGAAACCTGTTGACTATGCTGACGATATTGAAGAAGTACCTGAGGAATATTGGCTAATCTGCAATGGTGATGTAGCGTTATCCAAAAAGCAAAATCCTCGGCATGAGGGAATTTAGTAGGATATGTCAGTTGCTGTTTCTGAAGCAGAGCATTCCTTAAAAATACACTAGGATGGCAAAAGGTAGCTTTATTGAAAAAGAAATGGGTAAGTATTTGGTCATGCTGAGTAGGATATTGCATTACTGTGCCTTTGTTTTGTCCAATGTATTTGACCCAACTGCCACAAACTCCGACCGCAGGATGAGCTTCCATAAAAGCCAACTGTGTAGTAAAACGATGTGGTAAACTTATATCATCAGCATCCATTCTGGCAATATAGGTTCCCTTGGCTTGCTCAAGCCCTTTGTTCAAACAAGCAATCAACCCAAGATTAGTGGTATGTCGAATTACTCGGATTCTTGAATCTTGGTAGTCTTCAATAATTTTAGATGAGCCATCAGTTGAGTGATCATCTAAAATTAAAAGTTCAAAATTACTATAAGTTTGATTAAGGATACTTTCAATACTTAACCGTAGATAGGGAGCAGCATTGTATACAGGTAGGATCACTGATATCAGTGGTTGGGTTGAGGACATGGGTTAATTGATTTTGAGAAATGCTCGGGCAGCCAATCGTGATACTTGATTGAGACGAGTAAGGGTAAACAACCAGTGAGGAAATTTTATACTCTGTAAACGATCAGTAGCGACTTGCATTTGTTTCGGACTGTAACGGTATTGAATCATTTTGTAGCCAATGAATTTGAGCAGTTTTGAGTGATCCTTGATAGGGATATTCTTTTGTAATTTCGCATAAATATGTAGTAACTCTTCAATTTCTTTTGGATTTCCCTGTACAAAGTCATTGCTAATATTATGTTCGGCTGAAGTACTAGTTGTGACTAATGGTCGGCTGTTGTAAGAGATGGTTGAGTTTTTTAAGAGTAATTGTAGGTAAAATTCCACATCTACTCGCCATACCAGAGCAGGATCAAAGCGGAGTTGTTTTGGGTTTTGAAAAATTGTACAGCTGGGTACTCCTATGTAGTTGTGAAAAATTAAGTTTTGAGGGGAACTGCTGATAAGGTGAAGTTGTTCGGGAGATGTAGATCGCACATAATAGGAATCCTTTTTAGGGTAATAATTGAGCGAAGCACTGTAGTAAATGCTATTAGGTTGATGATAAAAGCTTGTAACAAAACTAGCTAAACTATCATGATAAGTAAACCAATCATCGTGGTGCATGATTTTTATAAGTTTTCCCTGCGCTTTGTTTATTGCAAAATTCCAGTTTTCAGGTAGACCTTTGATGGGTTTATTTTGGATAAATGTAAATTTTTGTTTGAATTTGGATTGGTATTTTTTTACTAGGTCAGCCACTCGATTATCCCGAGAATCGTCGGTAATAATGATCTCGAAATCGTGAAAGTTTTGCACCAACAAAGATTCCAGAAGCTTTGTTAAATATGGTGTTTGTTCATAAGTAGGAATACAAATAGATACTTCTGGCTTTGGCATAAGTTGAAAATAATTTAGATAGTTTTTTCGGCAATCCCAATCAGAAAATCTTTCTTAGCTAGTTTGGGGGCTACTTGGTAGTCTACATAATTTTGATATAAAAAACCAGCAATACGAAATCCATTTTGAGTAAGCCATTGGGTCATCTTGCTTTCGTCAATGTTAAAGGTAAAATGGAATCCCATTTTTATTTTTATGGGGGTACGTTCTTCCAGGTATGGAGTTGAAAATATTAGTTTTCCGTTGGGCTTCAAGGCTCTATGAAAGTTACTCAACACTTGTTGCATATCTTCTTGAGTAAAGTGTTCCAAGGTTTCAAAAGAAACAATACCATCAAATATTTCATTAAAATTGAGCTTACGTAGATCGGTCTGCTGTAAGGAGAGGTTATATCGACTGGTATATCTTTTTCTAATTACTCGGACGGTTGTTGTGTCAATGTCGGCTCCAATTACCTGAGCTGCTTTATCGGCTAACATCGCACTTCCGTAGGCACTACCACAGGCAAAATCTCCCCAAAATTCATTGGGGGCAACGTGTTCAAGGGCAAACTCATAACGACGGAGATGCGCTTTTTCATAAATATTTTTTAGTTTTTTAAAAACAATCTCTTTGTTGTAGTCAATGTCCACTCTTTCTCCTCCATTCCATAATGAAGGAGTAAAAAAATTATTCAACCAATTCTTCATAACGCTTACTCTTAGGGATAAGAAAATAATTACTTTCCCATTTCAGAACTTTGGCACAGTCTT
>CALDJV010000278.1 GCA_937899305.1 uncultured Cytophagaceae bacterium | reverse complement strand
CTTAGTCGTTTGTGACCCTGTTTATCCAAATTATCCTCCTGCCTCAGCTATACATTCATTGGCAAATCAAAATAAAAGGTGACCCCTTCTCCTACTCCTGACTTAAAATCTACCTTACCCTTGAGCTTTTGTACCGCCAAGTTATACAAAATATTCATCCCTAACCCGGTTCCTCCTCCTTCACGATTGGTGGTTACAAAGGGATCAAATACTTTATCCAAGATTTCGGGAGCAATGCCGTTTCCATCGTCACTATAAGTCATTTTCAATCGCTCTCCGTGTTTTTTTACACTCAACGAAATCGTTCCCTTGTCACGCCCCTTGAAAGCATGAATGATAGAATTCATTACCAAGTTGGTAATGATTTGCGAATAGGCCCCCGAATAACTTTCAATCACGAGTTCATCTATGTCGGTTTGCAACTCATAAGGCTTGTTCTTGAGTTTGGGTTGCAACGCCAACAGCGTGTCATCTATGTACGTTTTCAGGTTAAATTTCTGCTTGTCTTCGTTGGATTGTCCCACTGCCACCTGTTTAAAGCCTTGCACCAATTTAGCCGCCCGATTGAGGTTATTCAGAATAATCTTGGTTCCTTCTTTGTTGGTAGACAAGAATTTTTCAAGATCCGACTTTTTCATTTTTTTGCTGTTATAAAGCTCAATAAAATCGTTGGTCTTGGTTTCCAATCGTGAAGCAGCCGTTACCCCAATTCCTACTGGAGTATTGATTTCATGTGCTACTCCAGCTACCAGGTTACCCAAAGAAGCCATTTTTTCGGCCTCTACCAATTGGTCTTGTGTCGTCTTGAGATCGTCCAGGGTACTATGCAAGGTACGGTAGTTTTCGGCGTTGCTAATTGCAATAGAAGAATACAATACCAAGGTTTTGAAAATATCCGCATAATAGGGCGTATAAGCAGCAATCAATCTACTTTGTACACTTACTGCTCCAATTACACTGTCTTCGTTCAACATAGGGTAGTACATCATAGAGTTGAGTGAAGCATTGATAGAAGTATCGTAAAAGGATTGGGCATTGAGATCCTCTTTTTGATGAATGATGATTTCCTTGTTATTTTTTATACACCATACCGCTGGATGGTGGGTGTCTTCCATAGAAATAGTAAATGGGGATTGACGGCTGCTGAACTCTGTGACATACCGAAAGTTGAGTTCGTTGGTATTTTCTTCAAAAATACCAACACTAAAACCATCTACAGGCATCATTTCTTTTACCCGATTTTCCAAGGTATTGAGGGTTTTTTCAAAATCTAACGATGAAGTCAAGTCTTGGCCAATTTGACTCAACAATGTAATGGTTTCATAGGCTTTTTCCAACTTTACTTTCTGCGACTCAAGTGCCAATGATTGTTCTTTGAGTGCCTCAGCAGTTTGGTTAATTTCCTCATTTTTTTCATTCAGTTCAAAATTGGTCAACTCCACCTCTTTGTTCACCCGATTCATTTGTTTGTTCAGTTCGGCCAGTTCCTGATTGTGGGATTCCATTTGACGGTTTTTTGCCTCAATCAGTTCGTTCTTCTCTTCAATCATTTTGTTGTTGCGAGCCAGTTTGGTTTTTTGCTCATCCAGCAATCGATTTTTCTTTCGAGCTCGCCCAATGTTAATCACCAGTCCGATAGACAACAATACCATGACTGCCACTCCAATTGATACAATCAAGATAATCAGGTTCTGACGTTCTCTTTCCTTCCCTTCATTTCTCTTAATTTGCCTCCCCAACTGAGCCGTTGCATTGTCATCATTTTGCCCCAGTATGTCTATCGAACGATTGTAAAACTGTTGTGCCTTTTTATTGTCATTCAAGTTATTGAAGTATACTTCAATCAAGGTTCCAAAAATCTTCCCTAACTTTTTGCGTTGTACTTCTTTCTGCTCATCGGTAAGTGAGCCATTCTTAAGCAGGCCTTCCCGAATCCCCTCTGCTTTTTCTAAGCTTTTCACCGCTTCGAGGGCATTGGCATTATCGCCAGAAGTCAAATAAGCATACTTCTTGTAAAACTTGCCGAGTCCTTCATAAGTAGTCGCCAACCCTTCTTTATCTCCCAACTCTTCGTAAATGGCTCTGGCTTTATCAAACAAATCTACCGTAGCAGTGAGGCTTCCTTCATCTCCCTTGGTTTCATCATAGTTTACATTGGCCTTGTTGTACAATGCCCTGGCCTGTCCCTTTTTATCACGATTGCGGATGGTATAACTCAACGCATCATTGGCGTATCTAATTGCCAACTGCTTTTGTTCACTCTCGTAATATTTGGAAGATAATTCATTGAATATTTCCGCCCTTTTTTGAGCATTGGCTTCGTTTTTCAAGCGTTTTTGTAGCTCGTCTATTCTTCCGCAATCACATTGTGCATTGGCCTGGGTACTCCACCCCATCAACCACACCAACAAAAGTGTTTTACAGGCAATGGCCAAAAAGTTAAATGGATTCACATCAATCATATTTGAGATCTTGGGACATTTTTGGTTCATGCTTCTAAGCTAATAATAATCAGGTACTTTGCCGAATATCGCCCCAAAATTTTTGTCAGGCGGGTTTACGATCATAAACGATCACAAATTCGAATCGATTAGAAATTATAAATTTTTGACCAGTAAAAGAATTATGTATCTTTGTCCGTTTATTTTTGCAAAGTAAGGGTTATCAATTTTCAGCTTTTTGCAAACAAAAAGGCTACACAAACCCTCAATTTATATTGTGTAATTTCATCACGTTGTAATTTATTTAACAATCGTTTGTTATGAATCATAAAAAAGAAGTACAAAAAGGCCGGATTTTCAAAAATCCTATTTTAGAAGCCATTAGTCGTACCTCACCTGCCATTACATTAGGTGGTTATTTGCCTCCAATTATTTTTTTACTTTATGTGTATTTTAATCGCTACAGTGATACCTTGGGCATTCTTAATGGAGTGATGATGTTTTTGGGAGGGCTGTTATTTTGGACTTTGTTTGAGTATGTCATGCACCGCTACATTTTCCATTGGATATCAGAATCACCAGCTATCAAACGATTCCACTATGTGATGCATGGGTATCATCACGACCACCCTCGCGACGAAGAGCGTTTATTCATGCCTCCATTGGCAGGCTGGTTAATCATTGGAGTATTGTATCTTAGTCAAATCTTTATCCTAAAAGGTTATACTTATGCCTTTCTCCCAGGTATGTTGATCGGCTACCTATGTTACGTATTTGTACACTACAGTACTCACAAATACAAAGCACCTCGTTTATTAAAATATTTGTGGAAACACCACAGTTTACACCACTACAAATACCCTGATAAGGCTTTTGGGGTATCTAGCCCTATTTGGGACATTGTGTTTGGCACCATGCCACCTCGCAACGACCGCAAAGAAGGAGATATGAGAGGGTTGTAATTGAGATAATTTTTAACCTAAAGAATAATCCAAGTAAAAAAGAGGTGCCCAGTAAAGCACCTCTTTTTTACTTTAGTAACATGTTCAAAATAAGTGTCCGGTTTTCGGAAAAAGTTTGTTTGTCAG
>CALDJV010000277.1 GCA_937899305.1 uncultured Cytophagaceae bacterium | reverse complement strand
GCAAATGCTACCAAGGTGGTTTCTCCGGGAGCCAAAGTAATGATTCTGGCCCCCACGGTATGGGCTACATCTCCTCCATTTCCGGTTTCCCCGGCTTTGAGGCGAGCCAAATTACCCGACATACTTTCATATTTTTCGGCTTTGGTAAACCCATCACTTACATTGATGCTCCCTGAAGTGCCATCCTGATCAAAGGCATAATACTGAGCGGTTTGAGCGGTGAGCAGGGCAATGCCTGCGTGGGTACCAGTGCCCCCACTTTCATAAATGTAACCTAAATTATTATCTGCATCCCAGTCGGCCCGGTTTTCGGTAATGGTACCCAGGTTCCAATCGGCAAAAATGCCCAAGGAAAGTTGTTTGAGGGTGTCTCTCGTGGTATTTTTCAATCGGTATTCCATAATCACATACCCCACATCACTGGTGGTATTCCAACCATACACGCTTTGGGTTACTTCTAGGCCCAAAGGGTTTGTCACTATGGCTGATTCTTTATATACTACCAACAGCTCTTTCAAATCACCATTTGTACCTCCAGTGCCAATGCTACCCTGTAACTCCCAATCCGCGCTTCGAGTCGTGTTACTCATTTTTACCACATCCGACACCCGCGTGTTAGACAGTCCCAACATCAGCCCCGCTTCGTTACGCCCCGTTGTCACATTTTTGAGCAAGTCCTGGCCATTAAAAGTAAAACCAAGTTGCCCCGTTCCTCCATCATTCACCCCCCAACGGCCTGTTCCATCAATGGTAATGCCTAAACCATTTCCAGCGGTTAATTGCAAGGTTGATGTTTGGGCCCTTACACTGGGAGAAACAAAGAACAGCGATAGAACTAAAAAACAAAGCACGATGCTTCTTGTTCCTTTTCCTTTGTTCTGTGTTTGGCACTTGCTAGTAATGCTATATAATTTCTTTGTTTTCACTTGTATGTTTTTCGTTTATCTTGTTCCTGATAAAATCTTGTCCCCTGTTCCTAAAAACTATAACTATACCCCAACGTCCCCGTAAACTCCGAAAAAGTCATCCGGCTTGTATCGGTGGCGTTGCGCCTGAGGGTGAGAATATTCGCGGTCAGGCGATGTTTTTTAAGCAAGGTATAACCCGCGTTCAGTCGGAGGTTGATAATACTACTCGTGAGGTTTTCGCCCAGGTAACTGTTGTTGAGAGAAGCCGAAAGCGAAGCCCTCAGCTTTTTTTTGAGGAAAGTCTGGGTAACCGTCAGCGTAGGGCCAATGGTTCGGGCCAGTACATTTTCCGCTTCGTTTTGACTGTAATTGAAAGCCACCACCGTGGTCAGTCCCAGCTTGTTCCAGCTAAAATTGTAAGAAGTACTGGCATTGTAGAACACCGTTCCTCCCGCCACATCACTGGTTCCATTGCTCCCATTGTCGTTACTGGCAATTTGAACATTCCCGTTCAGGTTCCAAAACTGACGGTGATTGGCCCCACTAAACACCTGATAGTTCAGACTGGCATTCGCATTTTGAGAAATCTGGGTAAAACTCAGCGAGTCCCGGAAATTATCAAAAGTGGTCAGTTGATTCAAAATATCAAACTGGGTACGGATGCGGGTAAAACTTTGAAAATTAGAATAAGCCAAACTCACGTTCAACTTCGGGTGGGGGATGATATTCACATTGACTGAGCCACTCGCCCTTCTAAGGGTACTCAAATTCTGATCATTGAGGTTGTTACGCTGGGTACCCACACTGCCATTCACCGAGAACTTCCCTTGCCATAATTGGGTAGAAAAATTCACCGTCATATTTTCAAAATCATTGTTAAAAAAGTAAGCCCCGTGGGTGCGGTACTCGGGATCTACCCGTTCGTAACCAAGCCCAATGGTAAAGCTGGGCAGGTTGTAGTTGAGCTGACCTTTGTAGGCATTGTAGTAAGCAGTGTTCGTTTTACGGGCAAAAAAACCATCAGTAATCACAAACAAGGTTTGATCATTGTCATCTCGTTCGGTTTCCCGAATATCACTCGTGATGGCACTGGTGGCCACCTCTACATCCAGCGAAAAACGCTTGAAAAAAGTCTTGTTGACCCGGGCACTCAACGTCACATTTTCTTCGGGGGTCAGCCCCAAACTATCGGGCAACATGGGAAGCGAACTGGCCTTGTCCTTGGCCCCAAAAACGGTGAGTTCCAGCAAATCGGTGTTCTCGGCAAAAGGAGCCTCGTTTTTTTGATCCAAGTCCTCTACGGGTGGAGTTGATTTGATATCACCGTCGCGGGTGTATTTGCTTTGCAGGCTTACCTTAGAGCGGTGCTTATTAGGGCGAGACTTGAAATGGATGCCTATCTTGGCCCCATAGCCAAACCGCTCAAACGAACCATTTTGCCCGGTGCTATCAGGTAAAATGGCCTTGCGAAAACGACCATACAAAGCCGTGGCACTCAGGCGTCCTGGTGGCTTGATCTCAAAACCTCCTCCCAAAAACAAATGGCCATTCATGGTGTAAGGCGAAAGGGTAAGGGTATTGTACCCAGCATACAACTTGATCCATTTCCAAGTCGGCTGAATGCCATATTGATTGAAACTAATCGAGGGAAGTTCTTGACTAAAACTAAATTCCTGATTGGTATAACTAAAGGTAAGCGGTATTGAAAAAGAAAACATCGAGAAGGTGATATTCCCCGTCAGAAAATAGGTGTAAGGGTCCCGGCGAGAGTCAATCCCACTGGCCCCATAGAAGATTTGAGAAGCCGAGACACCTCCACTTACCCGAAGTTTGCGATCCTCGAAAATGGACTTGGCTTCCGCGATCGTGCGAGGAGGCGAGGTTTGGGCCACAAGGGTAGTAGTTGCGATAGTAAGTAGGATTACTATCCAACCAATCACCTGCAAAGGTAATACTGGTTTTCTTGCTTGATCTTGTTGTAATTGCATAACACCAGCTCCACCCGTTGGTGCTATCCTCACTTGTTTGTTCATAACTTTAAAAGATGCTTACTTTACTTGTTGATGATTGTTTAATCGCATTGCCTAATGATTGAATCGTTGCATCAGCTCAGTTGATTGATAATCAATTTGCTATATGGTGGTGTCGTGCTTTTTTGTTTGTATTTTGGTAATGATGATGTTGTTGTGGATAGACGTAGTGTCTTTAGTTTTGGTAGTCTTGTGGTGGTAGTGATATATTAAGTAAATAAGTTAGTCAAGTTGCTTACTACTTATATATATGTAATTGAGGCTGTCAAATGGAAATAAATTTCTCGAAATTTATAAAAAAATCCTCAAAGCCCTGATTTTCTGCCAGTTCCAAAACGTAACATCTATCCACTTTTCTTCATTTCTTTGAGTACATAACTACTTTTTTATTCATTTTTCTAATTCATATACCCATTGCTCTCTGTTTAAATACTTGATAAAATGCTATCATTGAGTTCATTAGCTATCCAGATAATGCACATACATCCGCTTTTCGGGTAAAATCTCCCAAAAACTTACTTCTGCATCGAAGTCGGATAATTTATCATTAGTGAGCGGTACATTATTTGTCAAGTCTTCCCAAGAATTCTAATA
>CALDJV010000276.1 GCA_937899305.1 uncultured Cytophagaceae bacterium | reverse complement strand
CGACAATATGAAGTGACAGCCAAACAAGGGAACTACACCAGCGACTACTTGGTATCGGGCATTCCTTTGAACAATACTTTGCAAATCTACAACAATGGCTACTCCAAAAAACTAAAGAGTAAAGTACTGGAATCCAAACAGTTAAACAGTGCTTTTCAAATGGGGATTGGTTTTCAGCGAATTGGTACCACACCTACTGATAGCATTCACCATCAAATCCACTTACCCGAACCTCTTCCTTTCATCGGATCCAATAGTATTTTTGTAAGCCTGAATCACCCCAATGACGCTACTCGCTGCGACCAGGAAGGACAAGCGGTGGCATCGATAAGTACCCACATCGCCAATCCGGCCGACAACATTGATATTGACAAAAAGGTGCTAGAAAAGGTCGTAGTTGAACAATTGGAACAAAAAGGTTTTCTGAATGCCGATGACATTGTATACGCCCATTCTTCTACCCAGAAGTCGTGGCATAAATGGACCCAACGTGAACACGGTTTCGTAGGGGGCTATCCACAATACATGCACATCAAGCCTTGGCAAATGGTAGAGGCACGTTTAGATCGTAAAAAAGCGTATTTATGCGGTGATACGGCCTATCCAGGACAAGGCATTCCGGGAGCAGTGCTGAGCGGGATTATTGCTTACGAAAAACTGAAGCGAGATTGGCTTTGATTGTTACATGGTTTTATTGTTACATTGTTCCGCTTCGCTTATTGTTAAATGGTTGCGCGAAGCGATGATATATTTCTATTATTAGTTCCTTCGGCTCCGCTCAGGACTTTGGGTTTTGCAAATATGATAATATTGTTCCGCTTTACGCTACTGTGGACTATGGACTAAAAACTAAAAAAAACTACCAACTCCTAACTACGAACCACCAACTAAAGAAAAACGATCAACTCTTAACGACTTCTTTTTTTACAATGTCTAAAATTTGAACTTGATAAAAGAATGTTTTTCTAAAATCAGGCAGATAATTGGCTGTGTTTTGTAAGATAACCACACTCGTTTGGGATTGAGGAAAATAAAAATTGGCCGACACATAACCTGGCGCAAACCCTAAAGCACCTATCTTTATTTTACTTTCGTTCTTGTCAAAAGTAAGTCCATAGCCGTATTCTATTGTACCAAAAATAGGATGTTGTCGCGTGGCATAGCGAGTGGTCATGAGCTCATAAGTGACTGGTTTGAGTAACTTCCCTTGATGTAAACATTGATTCCAGCGCACCATATCTGGCGCGTTGGAAATAAAACTTCCAGCAGCCACGTAATTTCTAAAACTATGGGGCTCAAATACCAATTCGCCTTCTGTAGTACCAGTATACCCTTTAGCCAAACCAGCTTTTGTTTTCCCTTTCTGGTCAGGGTGATATGTGTTCGTCATTTTACAACGGGCAAACAATGCTGCCGATAAATCAGCAAAAGTTTTACCGGAGGTTTTTTCTAATATATTGGCCAATATATCATAACCCAACTGAGAATAAGCAAACCTTGTCCCTGGCTTGAATGTCAAAGGGCTATCCAGGGATACAATGCCGTGCATGTGAGTCAATAAATGGTGTACCGTGACCGTATCTGCCCAGGACTGAGGTAATTTGGGTAGATAGGTTCGTATCACTTTTTGGAGTTCAACTTCCCCCCTTTCATAAGCTTGGAGCACCATCACCGCAGTGATTTGTTTGCTAATGGAACCTATGACGAACTGATTGTTTTCACGAATAGGAGTCTGGCTCTTGATATCGGCAAAACCAGCAGTTTTTAAATAGGCAGTGCAATCATTTTTTGCTACCAATACCACCCCACTGAATCCCTTTACATCCGTGTTGTTTAACAATGAATCAATTTTGATTGCGTAGCGAGGGGTAGATTGAGTAGGTTTGGTCTGACACTGGGTCAATATAATGATGGCGCTCGCCCATAACAAGCCTATTTTTAATCGGAAGATGTCCATACTTTATCCTAAACTTTGAATCATTTTTTAATTAACCCATTAATTTAGAAAAGTTGACTACAACTGTGAAATAATTTTGGATTTTCACCCCAATTACCACTCATCATCGTTGGGTTCCTGGGGTTGGATACCCTCAAAAAAGTCATCCAAATCGATGGGTTGATAGATCTGTACCCAGCCTGATTGGGCAAACTCATTGATTCGTAACAGTTCTTCATAATTAGGAATGTGTACGTCCTTGGGGATTTTTCTTAGGCGAACATCTTCTTTCTCAAAGGGACAAGGTATTTTGGACTCAAACATCATGTTCCACAAAGGAATGGAAGCAAAATATAAAATACGCGCTACTTCGTCCACGATCTCCCAATCTTCTAGTTTTTGGTTGATATCTTCAAAAAACTCCAAGGTATTGTGGAGACGTACTCTAGAACCATACTTGGACTTGCCTTTTGTTTTGAGGTGACTCCCCTGAAACTTTCCTTGCTTTTTGCGAATCATGTACTTTCGTACGACTTTGTGATTACTCATTTCGCCCTCTTCGAAATAACCCAAAGCCGCATTACCTGCCTGAATTAACAATATCAAATAATTGGGTAATGTGGTCGATATTTTATCAAAGTAATCGGCGAGGCCTTCGGTGGTTTCGTCTACTCCTCCAATGGCTGGATACGGCAAAGGAAACTTAAGTTCAAACCAAGGGTCATAATTGGTATCTAGCACTACCAGGGCATTTTTCTTGGCTTGAAGTTGCATATTCAAATCAGCCTGCTCTTCCAACAAATATTCAAAAAATTGATAAGCTTGTTCGTAGGATAGCCTATGGGGGTGTTCATGGGTGGGTTCCATTGGTGATTAATTCTCGATTATAAGTAACAAATAAGCTTGTTATACGATAATTAATAAATAAAAGATTTCAAGAAAAACGAAATGTTATGCATCACAAAACAAGGAAATATACCTGCCATCAATGCGGTGAAAAGCTAACAATTGATGAAACCCTGTTTCGGAATAAGCTGGGTAAGGTACACAGAAAAAGTTTATATTATTTTTGCCACTCCGAGAAAGTATGTAAGATTCAAAACGCGAATAAAGAATACATCATCAATAGAAAAATAGAAGATGAATATATTCAAATTGTTGACCAGAAAAGGGAAGATGACAATATTAAGGCATGGGAGGGCTTTTTTGGCTCTTAGTAACGCATTCGCAATAACTCTGTCAGCATATGATCAGAAAACCTCGCAATTCAGCAACCCAACCCTAATAAAAAAATGAGTACACCTCAACAAAAAAAAGTATTTACCTGTGGTATATGTGGTGAAGGCCTCACCCTAAACGAGGCCATTTGTCATAACCATTTGAATGAGCCTATCTACTCCTGTAATCAAGCCAATTACTGTAAAAAACAACAGGCCCATCCCGAATACCTCAAACAACGAATGATACAGGAACAAGATCAGTTGCTTTCTTCAGGTTGCTACGAAGTACAGTATTCATGAAAACAAATCTAATAAAATGGAAAATCAGTCCAAGAGACCAAAGCTTGAATGCTACTATTGTGGGGTAATTCTCACT
>CALDJV010000275.1 GCA_937899305.1 uncultured Cytophagaceae bacterium | reverse complement strand
ATCCCTTAGTGGAAATATGTTGATGAATAAAACACTTGCTCCCTTGAAAATTTACCTCAAGGAAAAAAAAATAAGGGTTGAAATATTATCTTTTGGTCAGCAAATGATTATAGCTACCAATGGTGAAACTGCTTGGGAGGTGAATCCATACAGACGTGATAAGCTAATTGTGAAGGAAGGTGATGACAAGGAAAATGAGTTGCATTTTCAAAATTTGGTTTTTCCTGCACAATTAATCAAAACTTCAGTGTATTCCAGGTTGAAAGTGAGCCATACCATATTTGATGGTAAAGCTGCTTATAAATTGGCTTACAATACCTCTGGCATGATATTCAATAGCGAATCTTATATTTTTGATAAAAGCTCATATTTGTTGTTGCAGCATAACATGAAAGGAATGACCATCAATCTGAAGAATTATCAAGTCCATAGTAATGGAATGAAAATTCCTCAATCGATCAAGCCAGAGGCAACTAAGGGGCCACAGGCGATGCTACCTATGGTTTTCAACAAAGTTCAAGTAGATGTAGCAATTGCAGATCAAATATTTGAAGTACCAAAAGTGGATCCACCGAGCCAAAACGACACGTATAAAAAGCTGAGCACAAAAGGAGAGACGTTACCAGCTGATAAAAATAGATCAGGCAATCAAATTGTAGCAGCTTATGTCAAGCAGCATGCCCAACTTGCCAAGGTCAAGACATTCATTATCCAAGGAAAAATGAAAATTGGTCAAGCAGCCTTTGAATTGACTTGGTACTCCAAACATGAAAAGGCGAGATTGGAAATGACAATACAAAAAACAAAAATTGTTCATGCCTCCAATGGCCGCGTTTCCTGGCAATGGAATCCTTTAAAATCTGATGATCCAATCATAATAGAAGGAAGCAAACTTCAAATTGCTCCCATTAACTTTGTAGATAAAAAATTGTACTCGAGCAAAAAAGAAGGCTTACGTATTGATTATATTTCCAAAGAGTATGTAGGCACTCAACTTTGTCACCGTATCAAGGTGTTTTTTGATGAGAAAACTTCCTTAAATTATTATATTGGAGTAAGTGACAGTTTACTTTACAAAACATTGGATGAAGCAAATGAGCTGATGACTTTGATGACGAATTATAAATCAATCCAGCGTTATAAAGTAGCTGCCCTGATGTTTTTGGGAGTAAGTGAAAACCAAAGCACCACTTTTGAATTTGATAAAATCACCTTCAATTCACCGATTGACGACAACATATTTGAGTTTCCAGGGAAAAAAATAATCCCCAAAAAGACTGACAGAAAAGACTGACAACCTATGGTTAAAAAAACAATATTATTCGCCCTATTGCTGGGCTTGGGGTGGCAAGCTCAGGCCCAAATACCCACCCCGGCCCCTCCTCAAAGTCAACCCATTGTGGTGCAAGGGGGTACCATTCACGTGGGCAATGGACAAGTGATCTCCAATGGGAGCATTCGCTTCGAAAAAGGATTGATTACTGAAGTAGGTACCCAGGTAAATACTACCGGAGCCAAAATCATCAGTGCTCAAGGGAAACATGTATACCCTGGTATTATTTTGCCAGACAACAACCTGGGGTTGCACGAAATTGGTGCAGTAAGAGCCACGCTAGACGTGCGTGAGCAAGGATTATTCAATCCCGAGGCGCGTCCGGTGGTAGCTTATAATACCGATTCGGAAGTCATTGCAACCCTTCGAAGCAATGGCATCCTACTGGTACAAATCATTGCCAATGGTGGATTTATGCCCGGTACCTCTAGCATCATGGAGCTAGACGGCTGGAACTGGGAAGACGCGGTTCATACGATGGATGAAGGGATCCAGATGAACTGGTTATCCAGTTATTTTCGTCGCGGAGGCGGTTTTGGAGGAGGGCCCGAAACCTACAATGCCAATCGCCAGTACCAAAGCCGAATGCAGCAAATAGAAAATACCTTTCGAGAGGCCCGAGCCTATGCTCAGAGCAAACCGGCCAAAACAAATCTAAAACTAGAGGCGATGAAAGGATTGTTTGATGGCAGTAAAACGTTGTATTTGCAAGCGAACTATTCTAAAGACATTGTAACGGGAGTGAAGTTTGCCCAAGCTCAAGGCGTGAAAAAAATTGTACTGGTTGGCGGACAAGATGCGTTGAAGGTGTCCAGTTTTCTCAAGGAAAACAACATTCCAGTGATCTTAGCTCGATTGCATCGGTTGCCTTATCGTACCGGAACCGATGTAGACTTGCCTTACAAATTGCCCTATCAACTTAAAAAAGCGGGTTTGATAGTAGGGCTTTCTTATGATCGAAGCGAGCCCATGGGTGCACGTAATTTGCCCTTTCAGGCAGGTACTGCAGCTGCTTATGGGCTTAGCAAGGAAGAAGCCTTGCAAATGATTACCCTTAACAATGCTAAAATTCTGGGAATTGATAAAAAAGTGGGAAGCCTTGAAAAAGGTAAACAGGCTACTTTGGTAGTTTCCAAGGGCGATTTGCTGGACATGCTAGGCAACAAGGTAGAGCAGGCTTTCATTCAGGGTAAGCAACTTGACTTGATGGATAAACATAAATATTTGTACCAACTCTTTAAAAGTAAATATGATGGAAACAAGAAATAGATCATTGACCACTCGTTTCGTGGCTTTTATTTCCAGTATTTTTGGAGTGGTCATGTTTTTTGGAGGAGTATCTCAGGGCTATGCGCAGCGGATCAAATCGGCCGCTCCTCAGCGCCAACCCATTGTATTGCAGGGAGCAACCATTCACGTAGGCAATGGCAAAATCATCAATAACGGCAGTATTCGTTTTGAAAAGGGGATCATTACCGAAGTAGGCACCAAGGTAAACACGACTGGTGCTGAGGTCATGAACTTGACTGGAAAACATATTTACCCAGGAGTGATTGCTCCAAATACTTCGGTAGGTTTGGTAGAAATTGGAGCAGTAAGGGCCAGTGTAGATTACTCGGAGCAAGGTCGTTTCAACCCCGAAGCCCGTTCTTTGACTTCTTTCAATACTGATTCAGACATCATTCCTACGTTGCGATATACTGGGGTCTTGATTGCAGAATCGGTGCCTTCAGGTGGAGTAGTTTCTGGAACCGCTTCGCTGATGGAGATGGATGGCTGGAACTGGGAGGATGCAGTACACAAGGCCGACCATGGCATTCATATGAATTGGGTAGCTCGTTTTGGGCGAGGTGGTCGTCCCAATCGTAATCGTGCTCGTTCGTTGAAAATCATAGAGAACATCATGAATGAAGCTCGGGCGTATGTACAAAACCCCAAGCCCGCCAAAATCAATCTAAAGTTTGAAGCCATGCGAGGCCTTTTTAACGGAACGACCACCTTATTTGTACATGCCAACTACAGCAAAGATATTGTAGAAAGTGTACAAAAGCTCAAGGCTTATGGGGTGAAGAAAATTGTCATTGTAGGTGCGGAAGGTGCGTTAAAGGTAGCACGTTTTCTCAAAGACGAGAATGTACCAGTCATTTTGAGTAATACCCACCGTTTGCCACAGCGAAGTCACATAGACGTAGACTTGCCCTTCAAACTTCCTTACCTGCTCAAAAAATCAGGAGTGTTGACTGGACTTTACGTAGGCGGATCTTGGCAAGTACGCACTTTACCGTTTCAGGCAGGTACTGCGGCGGCTCATGGATTGACCAAAGAAGAAGCCTTGCAAATGATTACCCTCAACAACGCCAAAATTCTTGGAATCGATAAAACAGTGGGGAGTATTGAGCAAGGCAAGCATGCTACACTGTTAGTATCCAAAGGAGACATTTTAGACATGCTCACCAATGACATTGAACAGGCTTTTATCCGAGGTAAAAAAGTTATTTTAGACGACAAACAACAACAGCTGTACAAACGGTTTCAAAAAAAGTATAATGGTCAGAAAAAATAATGCCTCAAAAAATAATACCTCAAAAAATAATACTTGGTAATCACTTGGCTTCAAAGAGGTTGTCTCATAATATGCTTTAAATAAAATTTTATATATCGTACCTGACAGGTTTTCAAAACCTGTCAGGTATAAATTTGCCGAAAACCCATTTTTCTTGAAGAAAATTTGGTGATACTTGACTTGTGAGACAGTCTTTTTGTATTTTTTAGAGAATAATTGAGGTATATATTCTAAAAAAAATCTATTTTTTTGTGACATTGCCTCATCCCTTATCCATTTTCATTTGTCTTGAAAGAGAACACTACATAGATAGTATTACAAAAACCAATGCAAATGAAAACCAATTATCACATTTTTAGCACCCTGGCCTTGATGCTAACGCTGAGTTTTGGACTACAAGCCCAGCAGTTTAGTCGCAAACACATTAAGGTAGCTTATAACGAGGTAGCCTCTCGTGACCAAAGCAAAAAAAACTTTACCTACAAAAACCTACGTTTATACCCCATCAAGGCCAGCAAGCGTTTTTTGAGAGATACCAAAAATATGGGAAAATATACGCCCCTCAAAGAAGCTTTGAAAGGCAAAAAAGTATCCATTACTGAACAAAGCGCAGGATCCAATAATGTAAACCGTCGTCAAGTGCGTACTCGTCGTCGTGTACGTCGTAACCGAACCAATACCAATCGTAATCGGAATAACAATCCCCAACAGCAGCAGGTCATCTCTAACCTTAATGTTTCGCAAGTACAGCGGTATGGTGGAGGATCATCGGCTTCAGTAAACAATCTATACATAGAAAATACCTCTAAAGATACACTATATATCATGGCAGGAGAGATTGTACAAGGAGGCAAACAAGATCGGGTCATTGCCAAAGACATGGTGATTCCGCCCAATAGTGGTAAAATAAACCTATCGGTATTTTGTGTAGAAAAAGGACGCTGGCGCTATAAAAAAACAAAAAACCGGGATAGCTTCGACGGATATTATGGTGTTTCTAGCCTGGCCTTGCGCAAAGTGGTAGATACCAAGCAGAAACAAGGCGAAGTTTGGAAAGAAGTAGACCGTTCTAATAACAAGAATATGGTATCTAGTGGAACCAGTGCCTATACCCAACAAAAGAATAACCTCAAATTCAAGGGAGAATACGCGAAATATGTTGCTTTTTTCAAGAACAAATTCAAAGGCAAAAACGATGTAATCGGGGTAATTGTCGCTAGTGGTAACAAAGTAGTTGGGTGTGATATGTTTGCTTCTCCTCAGCTATTTCAAACCCAGTATCAAAACTTGTTGGGCTCTTACATCAACGAAGCCATCACTGATGGCGCTCCAGTAAATGTGCAAGAGACTCAGGTAGAGCGATTTATGGCTGAACTATTAGACAAAGAGTTGAAGAACGAAAAGGCATTGAAAAAACGAGGAAAAGTGTTTAAAAGTAATGGTCGTAAATTGCACGTATCAAAATATTAGTGCTTCATCGCGGGAGGGCTTCAGTCAACAATTGGCTGAAGCTATTCTTTAACAAACCTACCCTTCAACTAAAAAGTATAAATAACCTGACTATCAGGATTTTACTTTTCTCATTTTTTGCCAACACTCATCCGCATCACTCGAGAAAATATTGTCTGGATCAGACGAATCACTGAAGGCATCTTCATACATGGTTTGCCACATATCTACCGTGCGACGAACGATATAAGCAAGACTGTGGGTTTCACCGTAAAAGTCATCAAACTTTAAGTCATCATATACTGGGTTATTTACCAATTTTCGTAGTATCTCAAAAAGATCTTCTGGCCAGTGAGGTTGGGCATTTTGTGCTTCGATAGAAAGCCGATAATATTGGTATAAATAATCTTGAATATTACTCAAAGCTCGCTCTAGCTCCTGAGTAGATTGATAAATGAACCTACCTTCAAATAAATCATAAGTGAGTTTCTCCATACCCGAAATTTGCAAATCGATGAAATGGGCTTGCCAGGGTTGGGTTTTCAGCACTGTACAGTCAGGGGCAAAGCTAAAGTTTGTGATTAACTGCCGTAGGATAACATCACTGGGAATCATCCATTTACTCAGGTCTTTATTGAAAATAAACACGGAGTTTCTCTCAATTTCTTTGGGCAGGTCTTCTAAATATACTACTCCAATCTCAAAAAATACCTCGGGCGTCACTTCCATTACCAGGATATTATCCTGATAAGCATATGACTGGGTAGAAAAAGCAACGAAAAAATTTCCCCGAAAAGTTCTTTGTAAGGTGATTTTTTGAGTCACATCCATCTGTGAAAATGCCCAGTAATTATCCAGCGAATGATGATACACCTTTTGATTTGTTTTCCACCAAGCCAGTTCGTTAAAAGGTGTATAAGCATTGGGATTGAAGTATAACTGGTGTTTTTGCCAAAGTTCAGCCAAAAAAACATTCAATGGCCAATGCTGCAACGATACCACATATTCCCTGGGAAAGTGTTTATAGAGGATTGTTTCAAGGTTTTTGTTCTGAACACTCATATTAAATACTACACTAGTTAAAAAACCTAATAACCTTGATTGAGTCTAATTAATACTCGATGCTTCGCTCGCGGGGGGAGGACAGCATCGTAGGAGGGGGCTTTTTTGCTGACTTTTTTGGCCTCAAAAAAGTTAGTCGCCGAAGGCAACCGAGTCAAAAGTGTAGACAAATATTTAACAATTGTGCTTAGCATAGATTTTTATTTTTTTTAGTAATAAACGACTACTTAAATTACTTATAAATACTTTCAAGCTTGATTTCCTGTTCACCAATGAGCGCTCTTTTTTCTGAATCTTTGAAAACCTCCAATTTCCACCCTTGAGCATGTTTGGTAAACAGTTGCAACAAAGGGCGTTGTTCATCCACTAGAATGTATTGTTCCAAACCAGCCACATTTTGGTAAAATTCCCACTTATGTTGCGTATCCCGGAGCTTGGTAGTAGGAGAATAAATCTCTATGATCACGGTGGGGTTCAATAGTGAAGTAGCCTGTTGGGGGGCTTCGTAGAGAATGGGTGTTGGAGCAGCCAGCATCAAATCAGGGTAAGTGTATGCATCTGCCAGAGGTACAAAGAGCAAATTTGGGGTTTCGCGACTTTTGAAATGAGAGAGTAAGTTTTCTAGATTTTGTTGCAAGTGGCGGTGGGTTGAACTTGCGTCCTCTAAATCTACCAATTTGCCCTGATGATATTCCCATTTTCGGGGTTCTAAAAGTGCTTTTTTCAAGAATGTTTCTTCTGTAATCATTTCATTACTTTTTGAATTTCTCTCAAAACTAACCATCTCTCTTTGATCTTTTTTGATTTTTATTAATGTATTTTTGCAATCATTGTCTGGTAGGCATTCAAGTAGAATACTGCCAACAATTGATTTAGAATAACTTTTATACTTTAAAACTTTCTAAAAATGAAAATTGCCATTGGGGGAGATCACGCGGGATTTGCCTACAAACAAGCTATAGTAGCATTGCTCGAGAGTAAAAACATTGAAGTAGAAGATTTTGGCCCTTTCAGCGAAGATTCAGTAGATTATCCTGATTTTGTGCATCCGGTTGCCCAAAAAGTAGAAGCCAAAGAAGCCGATTTAGGAATATTGATTTGTGGAAGCGGTAACGGAGTAGCCATGACTGCTAACAAGTATCAAAGCATTCGTGCGGCATTGTGCTGGGAAACCGAATTGGCTGCTTTGGCCCGCCAACACAACAACGCCAATATTTTGTGCTTACCAGCCCGGTTTGTAAGCCTTGATTTGGCCAAGGAGATGGTCGAAACCTTCTTGAAAGAAGACTTCGAGGGAGGCCGTCACGAACGAAGAGTCAATAAAATTAGTTGCTAACAATTGCAGGCATCATCAACAAGCAATTATCTATCTTTTGGAAATTGTAGACAAGTTGCTTGTTGACTGCCTGAGGTACCAATTAGTACCCGCTTGCTTGGTGTATTGCTTGGCAATGATGGGCAGCGGTTTTAGTATTTTGTCAAAGTAATTTTTCTCGTCTATAATCACATCCGGTAAATCTTTCCTAAAATTCTCGTAAATTTCTTTTAGAATGTTGTATTGATCCATATTGGCAAAATGATATTGAGATAGGCTCCAATTGAGGTAAGGAGTGGCCAATCGTCCATTATGATAATAGCTAAGGTTGTCGCCCAACACCAATATTTTTTTGCCTTTCAAAGGTTTTTGTAGCCCTTTTTGAGTAATAAAAAGCTTGTCGGTTCGAATATTGGTAACTGGCGTTTCAAACACCTGATCTGGTAAAAAACGATACACTACTGCATATCCGCTAAAGGTAATCGAAATAACCAGCAATAAAAACAACAACTCTCTAAGCCAGGCTTTTTTCAGGTTTAAAAACATATGACTCAAAAAGAAAGCCATTGCAGGCAGCATCATAACAAGGTTACCTGCCAATATCTTGGTGCTTAATAAAATAGAGCAAGCAGAGATGAATAACCAAAAGGCCATAATACGACGACATCGGTTCTGATAATTGGTGTAACGATGCCCAGAAATGGTCATGAGTGCCCAAAGCGTAACACCAATGGGAATGGTAAATATGATGAGAAGCCCCTGAGGAGAGAGGTAAAAATCTTTGCCCACATAAATAACCGATTCAAAATAACTGCGGTAAAAGCTGTACTCATTGTTGCTCATGTAAAAGGTGAGAAACGAAATACCAATGGTAAAAAAGAACGCAAAAAGCATTAAGAAATACCCTTTGAGTTTGGTTCCGGTAAGTAGCATGAAAGAAAACAAAGGAACCAAAATAATGAAGAAAGAAGGTAAGTAAAATAAAGTAGCTACCCCTACGTAGGCTCCAATTTCAAAAACTGAACTTCGACGGCTTTTTTCGTTGACGTGCAACAGGGTATAATTAATCACCAGCAATAAGAAGGTATTGGCCATCAATGCGGGTGATAGCGTATAAAAATCTACAAAGCAACAAGTAAGTATAATGTACAAAAAACCAGGTAGCAATGAAATTTCTATGAATACTTGACGCCGCCTCAGAATATCATTGAGTAAGATGGCTTGGGCAAATACCAAAATGGTGGCGATGATTTGATACGCAAATATGGTCTTACCAAAAAAACGGTCTACCAACCAATACATCAAAGCTGAAAGTGGACTAATGTCGTCCCAGATTTCTTCATAAAGGCTGAAGCCTAAGTTCATTTTTTCGCCAATGAGCATCCAGTTCAACTCAGGTATCGTAAGAGGCAATCCATTGATAAAAAACGGAACACGAAGTCCGACAAAAAGCAGAAATAAGAAAATAAACTTATAAGCAGTACTTATTCTAAAAAAAGTGATCAAAACGTAAGGGTTGGTTATGGTTTAGAATCAAAGCCAAAAATTGCCAACAAAATTACGGTAAAAATGAAATTCTCCTAAGAGTATTAAAAAAATAATCAAATTAACCGTAACTTTGTGCCAATGGAATCAAAAAGACAACAAAAGTTTGCCCGCCTCATTCAGAGAGACTTAGCGGACATTTTTCAAAAAGAAGTCAAACATATCTTTGGTAAAAACTTTGTAACAATTACCAGCGTACGAGTTACTCCAGATTTAGGAATTGCTTACGTGTACATGAGTATTTTGGCGGCCAATGATAAACAGGCAGTGGTAGATTTGGCTGAAGAAAACAACAAGACGATCAGACAAGTGTTGGCTCGAAAAATTAAAAACCAAGTAAGAGCCATTCCAGAACTACGCTTTTTTCTGGACGACACCAGTGATTACGTTGAGAAAATGGATCAATTGTTTGATAGCCTGGACATTCCACCCAGCGAAGATGACGAATAATATTTTAATTTCCTGAATGGAAACCAAGCTGTTCTTGTGATGCTTTTATGAATTTACCTCTATTTGTTGCCCGACGTTACTTTTTTTCCCGACATAAAAAACAGTTCATCAATATCATCTCCATCTTATCTATGATAGAGGTGGCGGTGGGAACCATTGCGCTCATTCTGGTATTGTCAGTATTCAATGGTTTACAGGAATTGATCAAAGGGTTGCATGATACTTTCAACCCTGAGCTCAAAGTAGTGGCAGTGAAAGGGAAGTCATTTGAGACGAACGAGGCATTTATCAAAAAACTAGAGGCCGTCGCCGGAGTTAAACTCATCAGTGAAATTATTGAGGACAATGCGGTACTGCGTTACAAGGACGCCCAAATGGTGGTGAAAGTAAAAGGGGTAAGCAAAAATTACATCCAACAAACTCGGATGGACTCAGCCATTCGTAAAGGAGAATTTGCCCTCATAAAAAACGGTCGCCCCCGAGCAGTGATTGGCCAGGGAGTGCAATATACCTTGGCGATTGGTTTGCGCAATGATTTTGATGCGATGCAGCTTTGGTACCCCAAAAAAGGTAAAAAAATAATCATCAATACCTCTGACCCTACCAAAAAATTGGTAAATAAAAGAGCAATTTTTCCAATTGGAGTTTTTTCTCTGGAGCAGCAATACGATGCTAGTTATGTGTTTGTGCCTTTGAGTTTTGCGGCTAGTTTATTGGAATATGGCAACCGTCGGACTTCATTGGAAATACAGGTAAAAGGAGGCGTTTCTATCCAAAAAGTAAAAAAACGGTTGAGAGCAGCGCTGGGAACAGGGTTCAAGGTATTGGATCGGGACGAGCAACAAGCCAATTTGTTAAAGGCCATTCAGGTAGAAAAACTCTTTGTGTATGTTACACTGTCCTTTATTTTGTTGGTAGCCTCCATCAATATTTTCTTTTCTTTGATGATGCTGATGATTGACAAAAAGAAAGACATTGCAGTGCTATTGTCTATGGGAGCTACTCCAAAAATCATTCAACGTATTTTTATGATGGAAGGAGCCATTATTGCGTTTACGGGGTCAATTATTGGGTTAATCATTGCCGTGTCTTTAGCATTGGCTCAACAAAGATATGGATTTATTGGTATGGGGACCTCTACTACCGTAGTAGAGGCCTACCCAATCAAACTCAAAGCCATCGATTTTGTATTTACTGGCCTCACGGTCATATTGATTACTTTTCTAGCCGCCTATTACCCTTCTCGCAAAGCTTCCAAGATCAACCTCAAAGACAATTTGACTTAAATATAGTCCATAGTTTTTCTTTAGTTGGTAGTTAGGAGTTAGTAGTTTTTTTTAGTCCACAGTCCACAGTCCACAGTCCACGGTCGATAGTCCATAGTAGCGTAAAGCGGTACAATTAGCCTTGCTGAACCCGCCAAACTCAGTTTAAACACTATCATATTTGTGAAAACCTTTAGTCCTGAGCGGAGCCGAAGGAACTAGCCATATAACAATTTAACAATAAGCCGAAGGCGTAACAATAGAACAATGCAACAATGAGCGCAGCGAAACAATATAACTTAAGGCGCCAAACGCACAATTTTCCAATCATTGCCTTCTTTGGTGTAACACAAACGGTCGTGTAAACGGCTAGAACGACCTTGCCAAAACTCAATATAGGTAGGCTTTAAACAATATCCTCCCCAGTGATCGGGCTTGGGAACAGACTTCCCTTCTAGTGCTTGTGTTTTCAGTGCCACTTGTTGCTCTAAAATGTCCCGATTGTCAATGATTTGGCTTTGTGGTGAAACCAAGGCTGAAATTTGACTTCCTCGAGGACGACTATGGAAATAATCTTCGGAAAGTTGAGGGGCTATTTTGGCTATTTTGCCCTCAATTCTTACTTGACGTTGGAGCTCCGTCCAAAAAAAAGTAATGCATCCATAAGGATTGTCAGCCAGTTCTTGCCCCTTGCGGCTCTCATAATTGGTGTAGAATATAAAACCCTCCTCTTGAGTACCTTTCAGAAGCACAATCCTACCCGAAGGTTTGCCATCCTGGGTAGCAGTTGCCAGGTGCATGGCCGTAGGTTCGGGTACATTGGCCTGAATGGCTTCTTCCAACCAATGGTTAAACTGAATGATTGGCTCAGAGTTTACTTTATCTGCATCCAACGTATTCAGAGTGTAATCAGTGCGTATTTGGGATATTTTTGCAGAATTGTCCATAAATATGTAACTTTAAAATTGTTAGGAATTAAACCTAAAAACCTATTTATTTGCTTTACCAAAACACTTAATCTCGTGTAAGTTTGAGTCGCAAATAAGTTTCAATTATTCACAACAATACTGTCAAATATCATTGTTTTTTCTAAACTAACAATTATTCAGTATTCAATTAATAATAAAACTTGAAGCCCTGCACTCTTGCAACGCACCAACCATTTATTGGTTTTACAATTATTGTAAGTTAAACTATGAGTACCGAAAACGAAGAAGCAAAAGCTACTGGTGATTCTATCAAAGAAAACAACCAACCGACCAACGAAAACATTGCTCAAGATACCGAGCAAACTGTAGAAAGTACCACAGAGCCAACCTCTGTTGAAGAAGTAAAAGATGCCGATTCATTAGAAAAAAGCGTAGATGATACGCCTTCTGATGTGGAAGACACTTCTTCTTCTGATGAACCTGTTTCAGCTTCTTCAGAAACTTCTCCAAACTCAGAACCCGTCGAAAGTGCAACTGAACCTGACCCTACTAAGGCAGACGAAGCTCCCAAAGCTGAGGAAGCATCTGGGGTAGAAACACCAGAAGGGGGGCAGCCAGAAACAGTCAGTGAGCAATCAGACAATGAAACTACAACTCCAGTAGAAACACCTGCTGATTCGGAACCCGAGGCGACCTCTACGGAAGAGGTAAAAGCGGTAACCCCAGAAAAAGACCAAACCGAGGCCACCAGTGAAAAGCCAAGTAGCGAAACTACTGATGAATCGGGTGATGCGGTAAAAGCTACTGAGGGTGAAGGGGAGAGCGCTTCTGATGCTTCGGAAACAGTACCAGAAATAGTAGAGGAAAAGCAAGAAGATTACAGTAGTTATGAAAAGGGCGATTTCTTGAGTCTCATAGAGCAACTGAAAAACGAAAGCGACTTACAAAAAGTAAATGCCACCCTCAATAAGATAAAGCCGTTGTTTGACGAAATTGTAGGCCTGGAGCGTGGAGAAGCCTTGGAGCGGTTTACTGCCAGTGGTGGAGAAGAAGGCGATTTTGAGTTCAAGCAAGACGAGGTTACCCAAGGTTTTTACAACGGTTACAAAGAACTTAAAAGTAAACGAAGCCAGTTCATTGCTCAGCAGGAAAAGCAAAAAGGAGACAATCAAAAAACCAAAGAGCGATTGCTGGAAGAGATTAGAACCTTGGTAGACTCTGAAGAGAGTCACAATAGTATGGAGGAGCTGAAAAAACTGCAAGAACAATGGAAAGCAGTAGGCCCAGTACCCCCGGCTCAGTCCAAAAGCTTATGGGCAAGCTATAACGCTTTGATGGAGCTCTATTACAACAAACGAAGTATTTATTTTGAGTTGAAAGAGCTTGATCGTCGCAAAAATCTGGAGAAAAAGATTGTACTGTGCGAGCGAGCCGAAAAACTGGTAGAGAGTACTTCGGTACAACAAGCGATCAAGGAGCTCCACGAACTACACAATGAATACAAGCATATAGGTCCCATTCCTCGAGAAGAGCAAGATAAGTTGTGGCAACGTTTCAAAGCTGCTTCAGATGCGATTTATAATAAAAAACGCGAATACTACCAAGAACTCAAGAAGCAAAAAGACGATAACTTGGCGCTGAAATTAGCCCTTTGTGAGCGAATTGAACAAGAGTTTTCTAATTTTCAATCGGAAAAAATTGCTGATTGGAATACCAAAACTAAGGAGTTACTAGAGGTTCAAAAGCAATGGGAAGAGATTCGTTTCATACCCAAGGAAAAGATCAAAGAGGTAAGTAAGCGCTTTTGGACTGCTTTCAAGGGTTTCTTCCACAATAAAAACAACTTCTTCAAAACAGTAGAGCAGTTCCGAGAAGAAAACCTGGCTAAGAAAGTCGCTCTTTGCGAACGTGCCGAAGAGTTAACCAATAGTGGTCAGACTCCTCAGAAAATTGCTCAGGGATTAAAAGACTTACAAAAAGAATGGAAAGAAGTGGGTCCTGCACCTGCCAAGCAAAAGCAAGCAGTTTACGAGCGCTTCAAGAAAACCTGTGATGCCTTCTTTGAGAGCCGTCGTCAAGAATACTTGAACCAAGAAAAAGACTATCAGGTCAACTTAGAGAAAAAACAAGCACTTTGCGCCAAAATAGATGCTTTGCAAGGAGATGATTTGAAAGACAAAGAAAATAACTTCTTGCAAGTATATGTAGACGAGTGGAAAGCGATTGGCTTTGTACCCAAGAAAGACAAAAAGAGTATTCAAAAACAATTTGAAGCTTCTATATACGCGGTGATTGGCCGTATGCCAGATCTTGCCGAGGGTAAAAAGGAAGCCTATACCAATGCATTGGATCTCATGATGGCCAGGTTAAGCCCCAATGCGTCCAAAAAGTTGAATATGAAGGAGTCGGGCATTAGAAAGAAAATCGGAAAGCTTGAAAATGACATTGACACCCTTCGCAACAACCTGGGATTTTTTGCCAACTCTCAAAAAGCCAACAAGCTCAAAGAAGATTTTGAAAAGCAAATAGAAGCCGCAGAACGTGAATTGGTGAGCTTACGCAAGCAATTGAAGGCCTTCAAAAAAAATCAATAAAAAAACATGAAAAAATAGGTGCAAAGTTTGGAGCGAATAACTTTATCTCCTACATTTGCACCTCATTAAGGAAAACAGTAGCCTCCTTAGCTCAGTTGGTAGAGCAACTGATTTGTAATCAGTTGGTCGCTGGTTCGAGTCCGGCAGGAGGCTCTTTTTAAGTCTAATTTTGACAAAGTCTGTTATTCACCAAAACAGACTTTTTTTGATTTAAGCTACCTACTTATTCCTAAATATTATGAGCAAAAAAGCAACACTTGTTTTCATTTTTATTTCCTCTCTTTTTTTTGCTACGAGTTGTATTCCCCCCCGATGCAAAGTTTCACAATGTCGGGTATTGATTGATCACAGTCATCCTACCCGAGGAGCCGTTACTGCCAAAACCAAAGCTGGAAAGGCTTTTACCGTAAGTGGAATGCGTAAAAGTAGGGTAGTAAGGGGAGTGCCTTGGTATAAGTACATTTTTAGAAAATCATACAGAGCAAAATCTGCCAAAGGTAGATATCGTAAAATTGACACCAGAGAAGCATACGACTAAATCTCGTGTGTGTAAAACTATATATCAATGCACATCCAAAACGGTGGATTGATTGGATTAAGATAACATAAAATTAGTTTGATAATATGCTGGAATCTTCAAGTAATATAATCCCCATTAATATTGAGGATGAAATGAAGAGTGCCTACATAGATTATGCTATGTCGGTGATTATTTCGCGGGCGTTACCTGATGTACGCGATGGCCTGAAACCTGTACATAGAAGAGTATTGTACGGGATGTCTGATTTGGGTTTGATGTTCAATAAACCCTTCAAAAAGTCAGCCCGTATCGTAGGAGAAGTATTGGGTAAATATCACCCGCATGGAGATACATCGGTGTATGATACCATGGTACGAATGGCACAAGAGTGGTCGCTTCGCTATCCTTTAGTAGATGGACAAGGTAACTTTGGCTCTATTGATGGAGATTCACCTGCCGCCATGCGTTATACCGAGGCACGTCTGAAACGTATTTCTGATGAATTACTCTCAGATTTAAATAAGGATACGATCGATTTCCAGCCAAACTTTGATGAGTCTCTCAAGGAGCCTACCGTTTTACCTTGTAAGATTCCTCATTTGTTGGTGAATGGTACTTCGGGTATTGCAGTGGGAATGGCTACCAACATGCCTCCCCATAACTTGAGCGAAGTAGTAGATGGTATCTTTGCTTACTTGGATAACAATGAGATCACGGTAGAAGAACTGATTCAGTACATTCCAGCCCCTGATTTCCCTACTGGAGGAATCATTTATGGGTATCAAGGAGTGAAAAAAGCCATGCTTACCGGGAGAGGCCGGGTAGTAGTGCGTGGTGTAGCTGAAATAGAGACGACTAAAACGGGGAGAGAGCGCATCATTGTGACCGAAATCCCCTACTTGGTGAACAAAGCCAGTTTGATTGAAAAAACGGCTCATTTGGTTCAAGAAAAGAGAATTGAAGGAATTTCTGATATTCGTGATGAGTCGGATCGTACTGGAATGCGCATCGTTTATGAATTGAAGCGGGACGCAGTACCGATGGTTGTTTTGAACCAGCTTTATAAATATACCGCATTACAATCTTCTTTCGGAGTAAATAATGTAGCGTTGGTAAAAGGTCGCCCTCAGATTTTAAACCTTCGCGATTTGATCTATCACTTTGTGGAGCACCGCCATGAAGTAATTTATCGCCGAACTCAGTTTGAACTCAAAGAAGCCAAAGCGCGTCAGCATATTTTAGAAGGATTGTTGATTGCCTTGGATAACCTGGACGAAGTAATTGCGTTGATTAGAGCTTCAAAAGATGGTGAAGCGGCCAAGAATGGATTGATGGAGACATTCGAGTTGTCCGAACTTCAATCCAAAGCAATTCTGGACATTCGTTTGCAGCGTTTAACTGCAATGGAACGCGATAAAATTGTTGCTGAACACAAAGAAATTTCTGCTTTGATCGAAAAGTTAGAAGCCATTTTGGCAGACAAAGGCTTGCGGGTAAACATCATCAAAGAAGAATTAATGGAGATGAAGGATCGCTACGGCGATGCCCGAAGAACCGATATTGAGCATTTTGCGGATGACTTGACCGATGAGGATATGATTCCAGAAGAGGAAATGGTGATTACGATTTCTCACGCTGGATACATGAAACGTACTTCTCTAGACGAGTACCGTATTCAAAACCGAGGCGGAGTAGGTTCAAGAGGTTCTTCTAAGAAAGACGATGACTTTACCGAACACCTATTTGTAGCATCTACCCACGACTATTTGTTGTTCTTTACCAATTCAGGAAAAGTATTTTGGTTGAAGGGATACAACATTCCGGAAGGTTCTAAAACTGCCAAAGGAAGAGCGATGCAAAACCTATTACAAATGGAAAGCGGAGACTCTATCCGGGCAGTAATCAATGTAAAACGCCTACAAGACCCTGATTATAATCAAAATCACTATTTGGTCATGTGTACCGAAAAGGGAGTGATTAAGAAAACTCGTTTAGAAGCTTTCTCTCGTCCACGTCAAAATGGTATTCACGCTATTTCGATCAATGAAGATGATCAACTGTTGGATGTAAAGCTCACAAACGGCGACAATAACATTATTTTGGCAGTACGTAGCGGTAGAGCCATTCACTTCCACGAGGACCAAGTAAGAAGCATGGGACGTACAGCCACGGGAGTAAGAGGGGTGACATTATCGGACGAAAATGACCGAGTGGTAGGAATGGTGTGTGTGGCCAGAGATGATGCCAGCTTGTTGGTAGTTTCAGAAAATGGTTACGGAAAACGTTCTTCTATTGAAGATTACCGGATTACCAACCGAGGTGGAAAAGGAGTCATTACGTTGCAAGTGACTGATAAAACGGGTTTGTTAGTATCTATCAAAGAAGCCGTCGATACCGATGACTTAATCTTGATTACCAAGGTAGGATTGGTGATTAGAATGTCTATGTCGGATATGAGGGTGATGGGAAGAGCAACTCAAGGAGTAAGACTTATCAAATTGCACGAGGAAGACAGCATTGCTTCGGTAGCCAAAGTAGATACTACTACACTATTGAAAGAGGATGAAAACTCGGAAGGTGAAACTGCCGAAGGGACGGAGAGCACCCCTCAAAATGAAACACCCACTGAGACCTCAGAAAACGGTGAAAAGACCGAAGAGAAAAACGATGAAGAGTCAGAAGGTTAATTAAAAGTATACTTAAACTGGAAATAATCGTTATCTTTGCGCGTCTTATTGGAAAATATTGAAGAATAAATTTGTATAAGCATATGAAAAGAGTAGTTTACTTGATCTTATTTTCTTTTTTGGCGGTAGCCCCTATACAAGCTCAAATGGGTGCGGCCATTTCACACTACAATAACAAAAAGTACGACAAAGCTAAAGAAAAAATTGATGACTGTTTGAACAGTGAAAAACTGAAGAAAAAGTCAAAAATGTGGTACTATCGTGGTATGATTTATATTGGAGTTGCTCAAAACCCCACCTCTATTTATGGGGCATTGAAAGAAGCAAATCCTGATGCGATGTTTGTAGCTCATGATGCATTCAAAAAAGCAATGGAACTTGAGCCCAAAAAACGTGGCTACTACAAGGACTCTAAAAAAGCCATGGATGCTTATTTGTACCCATTGGCAGTAAACGAAGGAGTAGGTTTATATCAAAGCAAGCAAAAGGAAAGAGCATTGAAAGCTTTTGAATTGGGCCAGACTTTGAAGCCTAAAGAATTGGTTTCATTCATCTATGGAGGTGATGTAGCGCGTGAGCTTAAAATGAATGATAAGTATGAGGCTGCTTTGAAAGCAATTTCTAAATTTGAGCCTAAAGCTTTTAGCATTCTTGCCAAGAAAGATTTAGACAAACTCACTGATCCTGCTGCCAAGGAAGCACGTTTAAAGAAAGAAAAAGCAAGATATGTAGGTGCTTTGGTATTCCTTTATCGTGATACCAAACAATACGAAAAAGGAGTAGCTGCAGTAGATGAAGGTTTGAAGGAGTTTCCAAACGATGAAAAATTGAGAGCTTTGCAAGTAGAGTTGTACGTAAAAACTGACAAGCTTGACCAAGCAATTAAAAACTTGGAAGCTGCAATTGAAAAGAATCCCAAGGATGTTCAAAATTATGTAAACCTGGGAATTATCTACGAAAAGTCAGGGAATGCAGAGAAAGCGGAAGAAACTTACAAAAGATGTTTGAAAGTAGACCCCGATAATTACAACGCAAATTATAATATGGCTGTTTTGCCTTATAACCAGGCAGCAAGCATCATCAAAGCAATCAACGATTTGACTTTGCCTGAGTACAACAAGAAGGGTAAAAAGATGGAAGCCGCTGCCGCTGCCAACTTTAAAAAATCACTGCCATATTTTGAGAAACTTGAAAAGCAAAAGCCAAAAGATGGTTCTATCTTAAGACCTCTAGGTCAGATTTATAATTTCTTGGCTAAGCACGCAAAAGAGAACAAACAAGAGTACGCTACAAAATACAAAGTAATTGAGAAAAAAATTAGCGGAGAGTAATCGCTAAATTAAGATATTTTGTTTTGATGAACCTGCCTAATCAATATTAGGCAGGTTTTTTATTGGGGTAAATTTGATTTTAATGCTGATTACAGGTTTTTTGAATCATTTTTGCGTAGACATAAATATATAACTGTATGTCTAGTTGCCCACGGCGCGGTCGCCTTCGTTTGTGTCTCCACAAACGAAAAATGTCCAGTAGTATGAAATTGAAGAAAATATCTTGCTGTTGTTTGTGAAGACACCATAGCCGTTAGGCTAACCATAATGAAGGCGAGTTTTCTTCCACATTCATTACTCCCCGCCTCGGTTCTGTGTCTCCACGAACCGATGAGGTCTCCCAAATTCAGGCATCGATCAGCCTGTGGGGACACAGTCTGAGGCGACAATGGCAATGATCAAGATAAAAAAACTTTAGCCTGACGGCTTCATCGCCTCGGGTTGTGTCTTCACAATCTGATCAGAACCTGAATCAAAACAGTAAAAAACCTAAGTTACATGCCATACTACTAGACATTTTGGCTAAAGTGGGCAGTGTCTTTACTGCCCACGGCGCGGTCGCCTTCGTTTGTGTCTCCACAAACGAAAAATGTCCAGTAGTATGAAATTGAAGAAAATATTGTGTATGCAAATGAAAAAGACAATTTACTTATGCACGCTTTGCGTACTGTTGACAATTCCTCTGAAGGCCCAATTAAGTCTTGCAGTGTCTAATTACAGTGGTAAACAATACGATAAGTCCAAGGAGTATATTGATGCTTGTTTAGAAAGCGACGAGTTTTCTGCCGATCCTCGGATGTGGTTTTTCCGAGGTCAGATTTATACTGCCATCGCTCAAAACGATACCAAACGATTTGGGGCCCTGAAAGAGGCCAATCCTGATGCGATATATGTTGCCTACGAAGCATACCGCAAAGCCATGGAATTGGAACCCCAAAAAACAGGTTATTACTTTCCCGCGCTACGAGGACAACAAAGAAACCTGCACCCAGTGGCCATCAACGAAGGGGTAGAGCTATACAAGGCAGGAAAAGTGGAAAGTTCATTGAAAGCGTTTGAATTGGCTCAACAAACCAATCGTCGGTCTTTGCTGCCCTTTATTTATGGAGGAGATGTCGCTCGAGAACTCAAGCTGGATAACAAGTACGAGTCTTCATTGGTGGCTATTCAGAAAATCTCGGTGGGTGCTTTTGAGATTTTGTTGACCAATGAAGAATTAGAAAAACTACAAAATTCGGAAGAAAAGAAAGTTCGTCTGAATCGGGAAAAATCTAAATATGCAGTATCCTTGATGTTTTTGTACCGCAGAACAAAGCAGTATGAAAAAGGGGTAAAAGCAGTAGAAAAAGCATTGAATGAGTTTCCAGAAGATACTACTCTGAGAGCAATGCAGGTAGAGTTTTATGTAGCTACCGATAAATTGGACGAGGCCATCGTGAAAATGGAAGAAGCTACCCAAAAACGACCCCTGGTAGTGGGCAATTACATCAATTTAGGGATTATATACGAAAAAGCAGGCAAGCCGGAAAAGGCGAAAGAAGCTTATGAAAAGTGTTTGTTTATAGAACCAGGAAATTTCGACGCCAACTATAACTTAGGCGTGTTGGTTTACAATCAAGCTACACTGATTACCACTGAGGTAGATAAACAGACCCTGCCTGACTACATTAAAAATGGTAAGAAAAAGGAGAAAAAAGCAGTAGAAGCATTCGAGAAAGCTTTGCCTTACTTCGAGAAACTCAATAAACAAAGGCCAAACGATCAAAAAATATTAAAACCTTTGAGCAATATTTATAAATTTTTGTCTAGCCAGGCCAAGTCTGGGAACAAGGCCTACAAAGAAAAATACAAAACCATTCAAAAGATATTAGGAGGCAGGTAGCGTAATCAGAATACTTACTAAGATTTACCTGGCAGTTGAACGCCCAGGATCAAAATATCGTCTACCTGATCTAAATCTCCCTGCCATTGAGCTAGAGTGGTTTCCAGCCTAAGTTTTTGTTCCTCAATAGGGAGTTTATGAACATCTAATAAAAGTTGTCTAAATCGTTTTGCCATAAATTTTCGGGTTCCATTTCCACCAAATTGATCTTGATACCCATCTGAGAAAATATAGAAAGTGGTAGGTTGTTCGAGGGCAATCACGTGGTTATCAAATTGATCGGGTACAATCTTGAAGTTACGATATCCCCCTACCGAAATGCGGCTGCCTTTGATACGATTCATTTCATTGTTTTGTATATAAATCAATGGATTACCTGCACCAGCAAACTGAAGCTTAGGCACGTATTGTTGATTAGGAAAGTTATCAGGAACAAGATCTATAGTGCAAATCGCAATATCCATCCCATCCTGGTTCTTAGTGTCTTTTTGTTGAAGTACGGTTCGTACCCCTTGTTGTAGTTCTTCTAAAATCTTGGATGGTTTGGTAATTCCTCGGATCATAATGATTTCGTTGAGGAGTTCGTTACCAATAAGGCTCATAAATGCCCCTGGTACACCATGTCCGGTGCAATCTACTGCCGCAATGACTGCTTTATCGACCTCGGGGCTGACCGTAGCAAACGTATTACTTTCAGAACCTGCGTCATCTGCCAATGGCGGTGCAATACTTTTGGTTTGTTGGCTGTAAATTTTTCGGCTGACGTGCGATTCTATTTTGGCAAACCAGTAAAAATCACCACTGACAATATCTCGTGGCTTGAACAGGATAAAATGATCTGGCAGCACACTTCTGATGTTGTTTTCAAGCGGTAACATCGCCTGCTGAATCCGCTGGGCGTAGTTCATACTGGCAATGATGTCTTTGTTTTTGCGAGTAATCTCGGTATTGGCCTTTTCAAGGGCCGAACTTTTTTGGTCAAGCGCGTTCCTTTGTTCTTCTAATGTCTTATTTTTTTCGGTAATTTGTATTTGCTGGGTTGCCAGCTCGGTATTGCGTTGTGACAGGAGTAAATTGAGTTTGTTTTTTTGTCGATTGTTGATGTATTGACCCAACACCAAGAGAGATAACAGCACCAAACCGCCTACAAAAGAATAAATGATGATTGTTTTTCGTTTACTTTCCTCCTCGTGAATTTTTTTCTCCAAACGCAGCTGGGTTTCTCTTTTTTCAGATTCATATTTGGATTGCAATCGGGCTATTTTTCTAGTGTTTCCTTCACTAAACACAGCGTCTTTGACCTCGATGTAGCGTATGTGATATTGGTAAGCTTGTTCAAAATTACCTTGTTGTTTATGAATTTCAGACAAATTGAGCAAAGCCTTGCGGACATCATTGAGCAAGCCCAATGTAGAAGCAATCTTGAGACTGCTTTCGGCATAACCCTTTGCCCGATCCAGTTCATTGGTAGCTTTGTAAATATTGGCAATGTTGTTTAAACTATAAACCAATGCTCCTTGGTTATTGACTTTTTCGGCATCACTCACGGCAATTGAGAAGTATTCCAATGCTTTTTGATAGTTTTTTTCTAAACGATATACTTCAGCCAAATCTACTTCTGAGGTCAATATTCCTGAGGCATCTTTGAGTTCTTTGCGAATGCTCAAGGCTTTGGTATAATACTGACGTGCCTCCTTGTATTTTTTTTGACTCCGAAAAGCTCGGCCAAGGTTTACGTAACAGTAGGCAATCATTCCTTTGTTGCCTAAACTCTGAGCGGTTTTCAAAGCTTTATTAAAATAATCGATGGCTTCCTGGTAATTGGTTTGGTATACATATACATTTCCAATATTGATAGAAGAATAACCAATTTGCTCTTTATTATTTGCTTTTTCAGCAGCTTTCAGGGCATCGAAATAATATTTGGACGCTTTGGAATAATTGCCCTTGTTACGGTAGGCAACCCCTATGAAATTGAGGCTTTTGATTTGACCATTAGCGAACTGAATCTTTTTAGAGAGATCAAGGGCTTGTTGAGCGTACAGAATGGTAGAGTCGGGTCGGGCATTGCGATAGCTCCAGCTTATTTTTTGTAAGAGGTCCACTTTGGTAGTATCTGAAGCATTGCCAATGAGTTGATTTAAACTATCAGTATATTTTTTTAGTTTAGGAGAGATTTGACCCTTTGCTTGAAGTGTAACAAAGAAAAATAAATAGTATAGATAAAGAAATGCTTTTTTAGTCAATTTCATAAACGCTCCTAAATGCCCAATTAATCTATTAATGTCTGAATAAAAAACATCTTGTCAAACTAAATTGCCAGATAATTTACGCCATATGGCAATATTAAACCATTGATGATTGAATAAAAATACAAAAAAGTGGTAATTTTGTGCTTTGTAACTTATTAATTATCAAATATTTAATCAATGGAGGCTTTTGATCCCAATAAATATCATAAATACTTTCAAGTATTGTATGAAGACAATCATTTGATTATTGTAGACAAGCGGGGAGGGTTGTTGGTACAGGGTGACAAAACCGGCGATAAAACCCTAGGCGATTGGGTAAAGGAATATATCAAAGAAAAATATGACAAGCCAGGTAAAGTTTATTTAGGAATCCCGCATCGTATTGATCGCCCAGTGTCAGGAATTGTAGTGCTGGCTCGCACCTCAAAAGCACTAGAGCGAATGAATCAGATTTTTAGATCGAGGAAAATTCAAAAAACGTATTGGGCAATAGTGAAAAAAAAGCCCGCCGATAATGAGGGAAAACTGGTACATTGGCTACAAAAGGATGGAAGTAAAAACGTGGTAACTGCTTATGACTTCCCCCAAGATGGTGCGCAAAAAGCAGAAACCAAATACAAAGTGTTGGGAACGTTAAACGACCACTGGTTGCTAGAGGTAAACCCAATTACTGGAAGACCCCACCAGATTAGGGTACAATTAGCCGCAATGGGCTGTCCAATCAGAGGTGATGTGAAATATGGGTTTGCCCGAAAAGATCCAGATAACAATATTCACTTGCACGCTCGTCGAATTTATTTCATCCACCCGGTAAAAAAAGAACCTATTGTAGCAGTGGCAGGTTTGCCCAACAGTCAGTTTTGGGAACAGTTTTTAGTATTTGATGATCCGAGTGACGTAAAAAATAAAAACCTGGATTTTCTATATTAGGAGAGAACTATCCTATAACATGCAACCATTGAGCAATTGTTGGTGTCTTGCCAACATAAATTGCTCTTTTTTTTTGAAGTTAGGTGAAAAATATTACCTTGCATTACAAACAACCTGGTTTTTACCCTGTTCTAGTTATAAAGTGTTCGTAAGTGGACATTTTTTTGTATGAATTACGAACACTTGGCTCATTTAGTACTCAAACCTGATTACTTTAAGTGTTTGTAAATCAGTAGCTTAGTTCTAGTGGTATTGAAGTTGATTAAATTTGTAATGTTTGCCAATAAAAAGGCAATGAGTAATTTGTTATCATTGAACAATGAAATAGAAATGCGTTGTACAGTGCTAAAACATAAAAGATGACTCAAAAAAGCAGTATTTTCGATATGATTGGCCCCGTTATGATTGGGCCTTCCAGCTCTCATACCGCTGGGGTGGTAAAAATTGCGTTGGTAGCCTACGGTTTTTTAGGAGGAAAACCAGAGCAAGTAACCATTACTTTTTACAACTCGTTTGCGCGTACCTACGAAGGACACGGAAGCGATCGGGCGGTAGTTGGAGGGTTATTGGGGTTTAGAACGGATGACGCCCGCATTAAAAATGCCTTGGACGAAGCCGAAAAGCAAGGTCTAGAGTTTTTTTTCAAATCAGTAGGTAATGCATCAACAATGCATCCCAATACCGTGAAAATTCAGGCCAAAAGACAGGGCTTGGAAGTTGAAATAGTGGGAGAGAGCCTGGGAGGAGGAGTCATTAATATTGCCAGCTACAATGGCTTTCGGGCTGATTTTAGTGCTTCTATGCATACCTTGGTGATTAAAAACCAAGATGTACCAGGGAGTATCGCCTTCATTGCCCAAGTATTGGCGCAGGATGGCTGTAACATTGCTACAATGAATGTTTCTCGAAAAGGTAGAAACGACATGGCTTGCCAATTTATTGAGATAGATTCAGAGGTAGTCCCCATTACGATTGAGTATCTACGTCATTTGGAGTGGATTCATGATGTGGTATACATTCCTTACGCAAAATAATTAAGCATATATTTCAAGTTTGTTGTAAGTTTTTAGCTTACGCTAATACTAATACAGCAGACCAAAAATCATATAACCATTTAGAATAGTTTTAAAAACCGTGTAACCTATAATCTTATGTTATATTTACTGAAACTCGTTTGCAAAAACTCAAGACAGCTCTTCCTGTTTTTGGCAGGGTTGGGTGTCGCTTTTGGTCTTCAGGCTCAGGGTCAAACTGAAGTCAAAGCTTCTGGTAGTTCAGGAGCTTGGTCTATTCAACAATGCATTGATTATGCCGTAGAGCACAACATTGACATCAAGCAAACCTCGTTGTCTATCAAAACCAATGAATACAATGTAAGACAGTCTAAGCTGGCTCGTTACCCCTCAGTGAATGCTTCGTTGAGTCAAGGCTTGAACTTTGGTCGTTCTATCAACCCCATCACCAACGAATTTATCAATACCAGAACCTTGACCAACAATTTTAGCATAGATGCCAGCGTGACACTCTGGAATGGTAACAAATTGCAAAATACGGTGAAGCGTGACCTCAATACCATTGAGGTAAGTAAAATGGACTTGAAAGCATCTACCAATACGGTATCACTCAATATCGCGGTGTCTTATTTAGATGTATTGCTCAACCAAGAGTTGTTGGTAGCTGCACGTAAACAAGTAGCCTCTACCAAAGAGCAACTTACCAGAACTGAAAAGTTATTCAAAGCAGGCTCAGTAGCTGAAAATGAGGTGATTAACCTACGGGCAACCCTCTCGAATGATGAGTTGCAAGTAGTAAACGCTGGCAATAATTTGAATTTGGCTAAACTTCGGTTGATGCAGTTGATGAACTTACCTACCAGCGAAAACCCAAACTTTGAGGTAGAACGCATCGACGTGGAAAACCTGGTAACCCAACCCAATAACGAGACTCCACAACAGATTTTTGATGTTGCCAAAAACTCTCAACCTATTATCAAAAGTGCCGAATTATCAGTAATGAACAGTGATGTAGCCATCAAGATTGCCAAGGCGGATCAATACCCTAATTTGACCTTGAATGCTGGAATCATCACTCGTTATTCGGATGCGGGAGTTTTGACTCCTGAAACAGGCGAGGTGGTCAATGTACCAGTGGGTTTTGTAGATGGAACCAACCAAGTAGTACTGACTCCACGAAATGTAAGAGAGGAGCGTCCTTATACTTTTTCTCAGCAATTGAGCGATAACCTTTCTCAGTATGTGTCTTTGAGACTATCTATTCCCATTTTTAATGGAGGACAGGTAAAGAGAAACATTGCCACCAGTATTATTCAAAAGCGTCAAGCAGAATTGACTCTACAGAATAGAAAAAATCAATTGAGACAAGATATTGAACAAGCTTATAGTAATGCCAAAGCAGCTCAAAATACTTATGATGCAAGAGTAAAAGCGCTACAATCTCAACAGTTGGCTTTTGAAATTGGCCAAAAAAGATTCAATGCTGGAGCGATGAATTCAGTAGACTTTAACATTGCAAAAATTAACCGCGACCGGGCTCAATCAGATATGATTAGAGCCAAGTATGACTACTTATTCCGTACCGAGGTTTTGAACTTTTACCTGGATAAGCCTCTAGATTTTAAATAGGAAAAGGTAGCCTTCTTGAATTAATTTTTGTAAGCTACATCGATATTTGCTCAAGGTGCTCCAATCTAGCCCTTGAGTAAATATTTGTGTAGCTAATATTTTTTCAGTTCAAGATATTCATATATCTTTCTAAGCTCGACTTTGGCCTTATGTAGCATATGTTAAAATATGCTGCATATGCT
>CALDJV010000274.1 GCA_937899305.1 uncultured Cytophagaceae bacterium | reverse complement strand
CCCATTGGGACCTGGAATACCAGTCAGGTAACCAATATGGAGGCAATGTTTTTGGGAGCGGAAAAATTTAACCAACCCATTGGAGCTTGGAATACCAGTCAGGTAACCAATATGAGAAATATGTTTGAGAACGCAACAACTTTTAACCAACCCATTGAGGCCTGGAACACCAGCAAAGTAACCAATATGTGGGGGATGTTTTCAAGAGCCAAGGCTTTCAATCAACCCATTGGACAATGGGATACCAGCAATGTCAAAAATATGAGTACGATGTTCAATGAAGTCATTGCTTTCAACCAACCAATTGGGAAGTGGAACACCAGCAATGTCACTAATATGAGTAGGATGTTTTGGAGAGCGAAAGCTTTTAATCAACCCATCGGACAATGGAATACCAGTCAGGTAACCGATATGCAAGGCATGTTTTTTATGGCAACAAAATTCAATCAACCCATTGAAAAATGGAATACCAGTCAAGTAACCAATATGAATTACATGTTCAGTGACGCAATCAGTTTTAACCAACCCATTGGAAAATGGAATGTAAACCAAGTCAAGCATATGGCCCGTATGTTTAAAGGTGCCACCAGCTTCAAACAAGACTTGAGCCATTGGAAACAGTTGAAAAAATAAACCAAAATGAAAAACAATACCCTCGTTAAAATATACCATTGTCTCCTCCTCGTTTTAGGGATGATGGCTACCTTCAATACCAGCTACGCCCAATTTATCACCACCTGGAAAACCAGCAATCCAGGTAAATCCAACCACCATCAGATCACCATTCCCGCCAAGGGCAACTACCAAATTTCCTGGCAAGAGATTAGGAACCTCGCCAATAAAGGAATAGCCCAAGGTAAAGACGAAACCACCCTTACTTTTCCCAAAGTCGGGATTTACCAAATCAGTATTACGGGAGGGCTTCGGCAAATCCAGTTTACCACCCAAGGAGATAAAGACAAGTTATTGACCATTGAGCAATGGGGAAATATTTCCTGGGAATCTATGGAGTCTGCTTTTGCGGGATGCAGCAATATGAATTGCGTGGCCCAAGATGCCCCAGACCTCAGCCGGGTAAAGTCAATGAGAAGCATGTTTAGAGACTGTACCCAATTTAATGGGAAAATAGGTCATTGGAATACCAGCCAGGTAACCAATATATCGTTTATGTTTGATGGAGCGGAGTCGTTTAACCAACCAATAGGTGAATGGAATACCAGTCAGGTAAACAATATGCAAGGCATGTTTCGGAAAGCTCAAGTGTTTAACCAACCCATTGGGCAGTGGAATACCGGCCAAGTAACCCTGATGAGTCACATGTTTTTTATGGCCAAATCCTTTGATCAACCCATTGGGCAATGGAATACCAATAAGGTAACCAATACGAAGAAAATGTTTGCGGGGGCCAGCCGCTTCAATCAACCCATTGGAGGCTGGAATACCAGTGAAGTGGTGGACATGAGTCACATGTTTTTTATGACTTCATCTTTCAACCAACCCATTGCGGCTTGGAATACCAGCAAAGTAACCAACATGAGCTATATGTTTTATGGAGCAGAAGCCTTTAACCAACCCATTGGGCAATGGAATACCAGCAATGTGGGCACAATGAGGGCCATGTTTTATCAGGCCCGTGCCTTTAATCAGCCTATTGGCAATTGGGATGTAAATAAAGTAGTCAGCATGCGAGAAATGTTCTCCAAAGCCACCCATTTTAAACAAGACTTAAGTCACTGGAAACAATTGAAAAAATAAAGCGTCATCTTGATTTTAAGTAACGTTTTCAAAATAAGTGTCCGATTTAATCATATGCATGGATTGTTGGGCGAGGCATTTTTTACAGTAATAGCAGCGCTATTGCGAAAACCGAAGCTGCAGCTTGCTGCGCTGAGCTGTGCTTTAGCTAAAAATAACGAAGTCCAGCGATCTAGGCAGTAGAGAAAACTAGACAGTTATTGCGAACGCGTTACTAAGTCCGGCACTTGTTTTTAGCCACAATCATTCCTCTATAAACCAAGGCTTTGAGTAATGCAGTTTTTTTTTCAATTTTACTCATATGAAAAACAACTCCATTACTAAAATATACCATTGCTTCCTACTAGTTTTTGGGTTGATAATTACCCTCAACTACCCGAGCTACGCCCAGTTTATTACCACCTGGAAAACCAGTAATCCAGGCCAATCTAACCACAATCAGATCATCATTCCCGCTAAAGGCTCCTACCACATTGCCTGGCAAGAAGTGGGCAACCCAGCCAATAAAGGGACAGCTCAAGGTAAAGATGAAACCACCCTCACTTTTCCTAAAGATGGAGTCTATCAAATCAGCATTACTGGAGCACTTAGGCAAATCAAATTTGCAAGCCAAGGAGACAAAGAAAAACTACTCACCATCGAACAATGGGGCAACATTGTCTGGACATCTATGGAAAAAGCCTTTGAAGGATGTAGCCATCTGAATTGCGTAGCGAAGGATGCACCAGATCTAAGCCAAGTCACTTCTCTAGGGGCAATGTTTAGTATCTGTACCCGCTTTAATGGAAAAATAGGTCATTGGAATACCAGTAAAATAACCGATATGAGGTTCATGTTTCATAAGGCAACCACTTTCAATCAGCCTATTGGTAAATGGAATACCAAAAAAGTGACCGATATGACTGAAATGTTTTCTTGGGCCAAATCCTTCAATCAACCCATTGGGCAGTGGAATACCAGAAGCGTAACCGATATGAACGGAATGTTTAAGAAAGCCGATTCGTTTAACCAGCCTATTGCACAATGGAATACTAGCCGAGTAACCAATATGAGCTGGATGTTCAATGAAGCTATCGGTTTTAATCAACCCATTGGGCGGTGGAACACCAGCAAGGTAACCAACCTGAAGGAAATGTTTGATGGAGCCGAAACCTTTGACCAACCCATTGGGCAGTGGAATACCAGTAAAGTAACCAATATGAGTGGGATGTTTCAGGATGCTAAAAAATTTAACCAACCCATTGGCAATTGGAACACCAGCAACGTTACCAATATGAGCTGGATGTTCAGAAAAACGACCAATTTTAATCAATCCATTGGTCAATGGAATATCAGCAAAGTATACAACCTGAGAGCCATGTTTAAGGATGCTACAAAATTTAACCAACCTATTGGGCAATGGAACACTAGCAATGTAACCAATATGAGGGAGATGTTTGCCTGGGCCACAGCCTTTAACCAACCCATTGGACAGTGGAATACCAGTCAGGTAAAATATATGAGGGAAATGTTTAAGCGTACTGAAAAATTTAACCAACCTATTGGAAAATGGAATACCAGCAGCGTGACCAATATGAGCTGGATGTTTGCGGGAGCCACCAATTTTAACCAACCCATTGGACAATGGAATACCAGTAAAGTAAAATACATGTATGGGATGTTTGCGGGAGCCACCAATTTTAATCAACCCATTGAACAATGGAACACCAGTAATGTAACCAATATGAGGGAGATGTTTGCCTGGGCCAGCAACTTTAACCAACCCATTGGGCAGTGGAATACCAGCAATGTGACCGATATGAGTGGAATGTTTAGAAAAGCTAAAAAATTCAACCAACCCATTGGACAGTGGAACACTGATAAATTAAAGTATATATATGCAATGTTCAGTGGAGCGGTGAACTTTAATCAATCTATTGGGCAGTGGAATACTGGTAACATGTACGACATGAGGAGTGTGTTTTATGGGGCTGCGGCCTTTAACCAACCCATTGGGCAGTGGAACACGAGCAAAGTAGTTGTGATGAGCTGGATGTTCAGTGGAGCCACCAATTTTAACCAACCCATTGGACAGTGGAATACCAGCAACGTTACCAATATGAATGGAATGTTCAACGGAGCTACCAATTTTAACCAACCTATTGGGCAGTGGAATGTCCACCAAGTTCAGAATATGAAACATATGTTCCAGGATGCTACCAGTTTTAAACAAGATGTAAGCCACTGGAAACAATTGAAAAAGTAGGTAGATCAGAGATACTTGTTATGAACAACATTTTACTGGTATACTCAAGCGCTCATAACAAGTATCGTTTGGGCCTTATGGCAAATCATCAAGGTGAATTACAGCGTTGTTTTTCTTGCTTTGATCCATTGCAGCCAATACAAATCGTTGATCAGATAGCGAAGCTCTAAAATGGTAATTTCTAAATGGTTGGCAATGGATTCGGTATTGCACTCATTGAGTTGACATCCTGCTTCGTGAAAGTGCTCTAAGGGTGTATGGGCCGAAAATGAAAAACGCTCCAGACGTACTCGGATGTTTTCTTCCATGAGGGTAAGCGAAGGCTTATTTTGGGTAGAAGCCTGCAAAGTAGTATCTTGCATATCGTAGATATCTAATATGTTTACAAAAGCCTCGGAGTAAAGTTTTCGACGACATGACTTCGGGGCTATCTTTTACCTAAAAGACAGTACAAATATAGCACTTTTATCCTGAATAAAAACCTATTTCGGATAATCTTTTTCAGTTTTATATGTATATAAGGTTCCAAACTCTCCATATTCGTCCATAATTCGAATCATGCGTTTGTGAGAAACCCTCAATCCTTCTTTATAATATTCATATTTTGCATTCCGGTATTTTTGTTTTTCTTCGGTAGACAAATGAGGATATACATTTTCTAAAAACCACTCAAAGGCTTGTTCTACGGTTTGGAATTGGGACATGTTGTTTGTTTCATTTTTTGAGGAAAGCAAAGATAGGCATTTCGTGAAAAATAAAGTTTCTTTAGTTAGTAGTTCACAGTCAGGAGTTGGTAGTTTTATTTAGCCCATAGTACAATGCTGTTTCCTTAGTATTTCAATCAAAATAATTAGAACACGGATTCAACTGATGACACAGATATGCACTGACTTGATCCGTGAAAGTTTGCTTATCGGTGCTAAAAAAACACTGATCACCTCCGGTAAAAAGAATTTTCACCAATGATCGGCGAAAATCCGTCTGATCAGTACGATCCGTGTTTCAAAAGAGAAAGTTAAAAGCATAAAACATGGCTTAAGGAAACAGCATTAGTCCATGGTCCACGGTTCAATGCCGTTTCCTTTTCGGTGGCCTCCCCGCTGAATGGGATGCGTGTGTATATCAGGCTTTCGTGATCACCGATTACTTCCCCATATTTGGTCTCCTGACCAGTAAAACCAAATGAGAGGAAGTTAAGAACTACCACAGCAAAAACGAATTTTCCGCTTGATCTTCAAAATGATGGTTTTTATCACTCATAACTTAAAAATAAACAACCCTTGACAAACGAAAATTGTCAAGGGTTGTTTTTATTGATAATAAATGAACTGTCTTATTCTCTGGTATATTTCTTCGATACCCGAAAAGGGAATTTCACTGGTTCGTCGGTAAACTCAACTTTGAGCGATTTCAACGAGATAGAAGTAATGAGGTTTTGGTTGGAGTTTTTGGGCCTATGCTTTACCGTAATGGTGCTTTTGCCGGGAAAAACTTTGTCGTTGTAAGCCGCGTAGTCTTCGTATACCATCCGCAAAGAATTGTTGGTGATGATGTCGGTCAACAAAACTTGCTCTAGCTTACGGCTTTCGTTGTTGACATAGTTTTCGATGTCAATCATTTTGCGTTTTTGCTTGATGAGCCAATACTTCTCTTTTTGTACAATTTTGCTTTTAGAAGCTCCCCGGAAAGGCATGTTGCCCAATACCATAGACTGTAAAATATCAAAATTGACTTCAAAATTGAAGTTCTTACTTAACGTCTTGAAATCTGATACCCGGTAGATTTTTTTCATTCTATCCAATATATAAATAGAATCTCGAGTGACCATTCCTCGTAGCCCTTCAAATCCAGTTTTGGTAATAGACACCCAAATGAGGCTGTCTTTTTTCAGGCGTAGGCGTACTTTGGCTTTCACATCGTTTTTAGCATCATGAAAGTGCAGCTTAAACTTAGACTTAAGATAAGTAAACGAGGTCTCTTTAGACAAAACACTGTCTATTGGGGTTCCCAAATGCTTGGCTCCCAAGGCCTTTTTGTTGCTTTTACAAGAAAATAATGCAAGGCTTGATATCAAAAATAACCCTACAAGATATGTTTTATTCATATGCATGATGTATTCTTAAAAAATTTATCGCAAAGTTGAAAGCAATCACTTTTTGATTTAAACAAGTTGTGGTTTATTGCTTCGCTTATTACCTTCTATTGTTCCGCTGCGCTCATTGTTATACTGTTACATTGTTCCGCCTACGGCTCATTGTTGCATTGTTAAATGGCTGCGCAAAGCGACGTGTCATTTTTCATTCTTGTCCTGACGAAGGAAGGATCTGTTTTTCACTTTTCATTCAATTAGTCGACCGTGGACTAAAAAGAACTACCAACTACGATCTACCAACTCCTAACTAAAAAACTACACTCTATTCGTACAACTTCTTATCTGCAATCTTCTTGTCAATCAACTTAGACGTTCCACCCTTGCTTTTTGCTTTTTGCCACTGTCCAATGGCCTGTTCGGTATCACCCAGTTTAAATAATACATCGCCGTAATGTTCCAAAATGGTTCCGCTTGGTTTTTTAGCCACTGCTTTTGCCAAATATTTGCGAGCATCTTTGTAATCTTTTGCGATGTACAGTATCCAACCATAGGTATCTAAATAAGTGGCTACCTCAGGATTGTTTTTGACCAATCGAGCCGCCAGTTTTTTGGCTTTGCTCATGTCTGTCTTACGCAATGCCAAAAAATAACTGTAATTGTTGAGCGTATAAGCATGGTTTGGATCTTCCTTGAGCACCTCCTCGTAATAACCTGTCGACTTTTCGTATTGCTTAAGCCCATTGTAAGCATCTCCTAAACGGGCCTTGAACTCTTTGAGCAATTCTTTGTTACTAAAACTAAGCCTTTTGCCTTCGTCTAGTGCCCCCGAAGCCTCTTCGTATTGGCCAGTACCCAATAGCGCAGTACCATTGTACAACCAAAACAAGGCATAATTTGGAAAAGTCTCCAATGCTTCTTCTGAGTGTACCGCCAAGCTATCCAACAGGTTCAAGTCAGACTCGAGGCTCAATACCTGCGTCCATACCTGTAGTACTGAGTTATCTTGACGAGCTGCTTTGATATAATACTGTAATGCTTCTCTTTTTTTACTTTGCAACGCCAACATATCGGCATAAATTGTATTAGCCTGGGCTTGTTCGGGATGCATGTCTACCACCGTTTTTGCCAGTACCAGCAATGCACTCGACACCTGAATTTTGTCTCCTTGACGAGCATATTGCACCAACAGCTTTACTTTTTCTTCGCCATTCACCTCAGGATCAGCAAAAGCATTTTTCAATTGCTCGAGCGCTTTAGCTTCTTCTCCCTTGCTTTTGTATATGCTGGCCAGTAGCAAGTATACCCTTGGGTCTGGGTCTCGTTTTTGTTTCACGATTTCTTCCAACAAAGGCAACGCCTCATTCATTTTATTATTTGTCACCAACAATTCAGCCAATGCAATCACGTACCGGGTTTCGCCAGGAGCAAAATTGACCAACTTCTTTCCTTCCACAATGGCCTTATTGATTTTACCTTGCTGAAGAAATATTCTTTGCTTGGCGTAAATCACATCTTCCGAAAGGCCAAATGCTTTTTCAAACGCATTGTAAGCACTGACCGCATCATTCAAATCTTTCTGTAAAAGGTATAACTCGGCAAGCTTTAGATAGTACTCCTTGGCACTAGGCACTTTGTCCATGAGTTTTTTGTACGCCTTGATGGCCGCTTTGTATTTAAACTGAGCCACATAAACATCCGCCAATAAATCGTAATGATACTTATTGGTAGCATTGTACTTTATTGCACTCTGAGCAGCGGATTCGGCTTGGTCGAATTGCTTAAGTTTGAAATGACACTCGGCAATTTTATGCTGAATTCCTGCATTTTTTTCTTTTATTTCGGCCGCTTTCTCAAAATTCTCGAGTGCTGAATCGTATTTACCCAAGATGAAATACTTCATGCCATCGGTAAAATAAAAGTCAGTCTCTACATCTTTGCGACCTACTTTGGGGACCTCTTGGGCCCGAACAAACTCATAACTCAGCAGGGTAAACATTCCGGCACATACCAGAAGTTTATATAAAACTTTTATGTTCATAGTATTGATGGTTTTTTGGGTATTTATCTACCAAACAATCTTTCAATGCTTTTTGTCTCTTAGAGTACCCAATATTTATTTGGGAGAACCTCGGCAAAACCGAGGCTTTATCAATTTTGACGATCATTTGCTTGGCAAATAAGACCTGCACTACTCTTTCAATTGATTGTAATCGCCTATGCTTAGGTCAGCAGACTTGCCTTTGTATACTACTTTATTCCCAATCATTGAATTGGTAAGATTGGCTTGACTCACCTCCGAGTCTTCTTGAATAATGGTATTTTTGATAATTGCGTCTGCTATTTTAGAATCTTTGCCTATAGAAACGTGTGGACCTATAACACTGTTATGAATTTCTGCGTTTTGTCCAATAAATACTGGAGGAATGATCACAGAATTGACCACTTTAGCCGAGGCATCTACCAAATCTTGATCTTTGATATACTCTAGGTAGCGTTGGTTGGTGTATACTGTTGCATCTTTGTTTCCACAATCCAACCACTCGGTTACTTGTCCGGTTTGGAACTTTGCCCCTTTAGTTTTCATGTTTTCCAAGGCATCAGTAATTTGATACTCTCCTCGGTCTTTGATGTCATTATCGATCAAATACTGCATTTCGTCTCTTAGAAAAGCACCATCCCGGAAATAATAAATTCCAATAATGGCCAAATCAGAAACAAAAGTTTTTGGCTTCTCTACAAAGTCAGTAATATAACCATTTTCGTCTAACTTTACTACTCCAAAAGCCGATGGATCTTCTACTTTTTGGGTCCAAATAATTGCTTCAGCGTTGTTGTCCAAGGTAAAGTCAGCCTTGAATAACGTATCAGCAAAGGCAATGACCACATTACCTTCCAGGTAATCTTTGGCACATAACAAGGCGTGGGCAGTACCTAACTTCTCGGTTTGATAACAAATGCCTCCCTTGGCTCCTAACGATTCTGCAATCCCCTTGAGCTGTTGTTCTACTGCTTCGCCAAAATCTGCCCCAATGATAAAGGCGATTTCTTCTACTGGTTGCCCACAAACTTTTACAATATCTTCTACCAAACGATGTACAATTGGTTTCCCTGCTACTGGGATCAACGGTTTGGGAACGGTTAATGTGTGAGGACGCAAACGAGTACCTCGTCCCGCCATTGGAATAACAATTTTCATAATGAAATGCTATATAATTGATTTTTGATTATCGATGATTGATTGTTGATTTACTTACCTGAACTACCAAACCCTCCGGCCCCTCTTTCGGTGGCCTCAAAACTATCCACTTGCTGCCATTGTCCGTGAATAATGGGTCGGGGAATGAGTTGTACGATGCGAGCAGGTAGTTCCAAATTAGGCCTGTCTTGGTCAATTTTAATCAGTGGTACCAATACATTCCCAGTATAGGTACGATCAATGATACCAACACTGTTGGCCAACATATAACCTGTTTTGGAAATAGAACTACGAGGAACCAAATCGAAATACCAGCCAAAACCAGGCTGAATCTGAATACCTGTGTCAAAAAAGGTAACCAAGCCCACTTCTTTGACCTTATCGATGAGCGTGAGGTCGTATCCACTATCCGAAACCCTTCCTTTAGTGGGAGCTACTGCATTTTCGTGTATTTTTACCCAACGGAAGTCAAGCGGTTGATTCCAATAAGCTACTGCACCATTTATCCCAGGTACCCTCATACACCACTGCCTGAACTTTTCTTTGTTCTCGACCAGTTCAATGGTGGAAGCGTCATAAAGGTTGCCCAAAAAATCAAGCGCACCATTGCCCGACAACGCCAAAAAATATTGGTCGGCTTCTTGAGACAATGTCATTGGGATCTTGGTAAACGTTTGAATGGCTTGGATCAATTGAGCGCTGCTGCTATAAAAGTGGCAAACAAGCTCATTGGTTTGTACGGCTGGCTTTACCTCACCGTTGGCATCAAACAAACCTCGGATAAAGTGCCATTGCAGTTCGGGGGCAATCTCGGGCAATTGGGCCTGCGTAAGTTTGGGGGCAGAACCCGTTACTTGCAACCACTGCTTCACATCTTGTCCAATTTGAGACATACTCAAAAACAAGGTGACCAAGTCTGGCGAAGATGCAGCATCATGGGTTGTTTCATCAACAAACAATTCCAATCCATACTTTGATAGTGCAGGGGTATTTAACAGTGCCCGATTCAATTTTATTTTTACTCCTTCTGGATGCAATGTTCCTTGGGCGACAATCCACCCCAACAGATAGGCCTTGGGTTCGGAATCAATGTGCGCGAAAAAATCTCCAGATATGCTCATGGATAATTTTGATTTGATGTTTTGTGTAGATATATCCTAAGTAAAACTACAAAAATAACTTAATCTATTTAGCTAATCTCTGGTCGCTATACTTCGTCAAAAAATAGAGCAAATAGCGCTGCTATTAGCCAATTTTTTAGACTTGTCTAGCACCAAGATATTGCACTAAATTTGGATTAGTTTATTTTTTCCATTTTACTAATTGATAACGTCTTTGCAATTTAGCACGACAATTTTTAAAAACGAAAAGAACGAATCTTCAAAGAATCATTCACCTCTAAAACAGAATACCTGCCAACAATCCGGCAAGAATAATCCAAGGAGGCTTGATTTTGGTAAAGGTAAGCACCAAAAATGCACCTACTACCAACGAAAGATTCATGATAATGACTCCCACATCTTGGATACCACCTTCGGGGTGAATGATGGGCGTCAATAATAACAACCCAGCGGCAATGACCAACCCCGAACTGGCCGCGTGAATTCCCTCGAGGGAAGCTTTTACAATACGGTATTTCTTGAGTTGTTCCCAAAAACGAATCACAAAAAAGATAAGGAAAGTACCCGGCAAAAATATTCCGGCTGCGGCTACAAAAGCCCCCCAGATCTCCCCTCCTACTCCAGCTCCACGCATAGAGATGGCCCCAATAAACGATACAAAAGAAAAAACCGGGCCTGGTACACATTGCCCCAAACCAAAACCCGACAAAAATTCTTGTTCGGTCAAATAAGCTTTGAATTCTACAAACTCGGTAAAAAGTACCGGAATCAATACCTGCCCCCCCCCAAATATGAAGCTCCCATTCCGGTAAAAGTTTTCAAATAAACGTACCCACAACGGGGTGTTTTGAATGCCTATAATTAAAATACCAATCCCGATGACCAGCATGATACTGACATACAGAAAGAAGTTGGCCCACTCAATTTTTAGGCGCTCAGGCTGTTCTTTGTCCTGGTCTTTGAAACCGCGCAGCGCAGTAACCAATCCTCCAAAAACTACCACCAAAGGAAAAACAAAGGGAGAACGAAATATATAGGCACAAATGGTAGAGACAATGAGCAATAAAACGCCCATACGGGTATTGACCACCATACGAGTAATGCGAAATGCCGCATAACAAACCAAACCTACCGCCAAAGGCTGGACAAAACGCAGGAAATCGAGCGAAAAACTTTGATGATTGTTAAAGAAAGAAATGGTAATGCCCAACACCGTCATAGTAATGACGGCAGGCAGGGCCCAGATCAATAGCGTGAGGTAGGCCAATTGGGGGCCTCCTATTTTGAACCCCAGCGCAACAATGGTTTGAGTAGAGGTAGGGCCAGGTAAAATTTGACACAACGCATTGAGCTCCATGAACTCTTTTTCGGTCAGGTAAGCTCTTTTTTTGACAAACATGTCAATAAATAACGCAATATGCACCTGAGGACCTCCAAATGCTGCAATTGCCAGCCAAGCTACATCTCGCAAAAATATATAATGCCTGATACGTTTCATTCTAAAGACAAATACCACTGAATCATATTGATCAGTGGCATTTTACTTAATGTATTATTTTTTCAAACCAATTTCTTTCAAGCGCTCATCCAAAAACTCCCCGGCGGTCATATCTTTATACTGTTTTGGGTTGTTTTCGTCAATACAACTTGCCAAACAAGTTAAATCCATTTCGGCTCGAGGATGCATAAAGAAAGGAATAGAGTAGCGAGAAGTATGCAGCAACTCTTTGGGAGGATTCACCACTCGGTGAATGGTAGATTTGAGCTTCTTGTTGGTCAAACGCTCCAGCATGTCTCCTACATTGACCACGATTTGATCAGGCAATGCAGTAACTGGAATCCATTTCCCATCTTTGCGCAAAATTTGTAATCCATCGGCACTGGCTCCCATCAAAAGCGTAATGAGGTTGATGTCGCCATGAGCAGCCGCTCTTACGGCATCATCGGGTACTTCATCGGTATTTTCAATCGGGTAATAGTGAATTGCCCGCAAAATGCTGTTCCCATTATTAACTTTATCTTCGAAATAATCTTCCTCCAAATCCAGGTAAATCGCCAGTGCGCGCAACATTTGTTTACCGGCATTTTCCAGGGTGCGATACGCTTCGAGCGTAAACTCTTTGAAAGCAGGCATTTCGTTGGGAAAAATATTGTCAGGATAGCTCTCTTTGATCGGATCTCCGTCGGTTACTTCTTGCCCTACGTGATAAAACTCTTTCAAATCTCCCGTGCTTCTTCCTTTTGCGTGCTCTTTGCCTTTGCCAATGTAGCCACGCTGGCCAAATAAACCCGCGATTTCGTATTTTTGTTTGATGTCTTGTGGTTGGCCAAAAAACGTTTGAACATTCGAGTACAAACTTTGAGTGAGTTCATCGGAAAGTCCGTGGTTTTTGATTGCTACAAACCCTATGTTATTGTAGGCTTCGCCTAAATCTTTGACAAATTGTGCCTTTTTGGATTCGTCGCCAGAGGTAAAATCGGCTAAATCCAGAGAAGGGACTTCATCATAAAGCTTTTCGCCCATAATGGTAAGTTTTTTTATTGATAACTACTTTGATTGCAGAGCAAAATTAAAGTTTTGCCTGCAATTATAGTAATCATGTAGGATTATTCTGGAAAATGCACCAAAGGCTTGTTAAAAAATAACAAAGTTGCTTTGACTTAGGAATTTATCTTAGTTGGTATTGTGCACAGGCGAATGTCACCCCTTGATAAGGCATCCATCAATTTTAGCGCCTGACTCCATACTTGAACAAGTAAGTTTTAGGCAAGCAATAACGATCTGTTTATCTATCCAATCATCAATTACTCAGGGCAAAATAAGTGGAAATACGGTTGTATTTTTACTTATTTTGCCCTAGTGCTTGGTTGTTCGTTTATAACTACCTTAGTTTTGAAACAATTGAGCCCCAAAATCACTTGTAAGAATTAGGCAACTTGTTCAAAAATCAACCCTTGCGCTGAATTACGTTTTTCAGTGCCTTGTTTATAACCAATAGCAAATAAGCGCTATCATCAATCAACCAAATCAACATATCTATAAAATTATTCTCACGTAACTATGAACTACCTACAACAACAAGAAAATCAATCTGGCCATACTAAAATAAGGAGGCTTTCTCTTAGCAATGTTCCCGCTACTGCTCAAGTAAAGGCCCTTCCAAAGGAGGAACAACATCCATCAGATACCAATAACGCGGTACCTGAGGTGCATTCCAATCCCCAATCAAAAGAAGACATTGACCGCTCGCAACAAGAATTATTCTTCTATAAAAATTGGGCTCGTTTTGCGGATATTATGCAAATCCAAAATGGACAAACCAGTGAAGATTGGGGGCATCACCTCCTAAGCCAACTGGTTCCTTTTGTAAAGGGATTTCAGGCCGCTTTGTATCTAAAGGGGGTAGAAGATGAACATGATCATGAGGATGCTCCTCAGTCCTATCGTCTCATTGGAGGATATGCACTGGATTTGGAGCAAATGCCCCAGGTCATCCATCAGGGAGAAGGAACAATTGGACAAGCTGCCAAGAGCAAGCAAAAATCACACATTGTCAACAATGGCCAAGAACGCCGATTCAAAGCGGTGGCCTCTACTGTGGAGTTTCCAGTCCACACCATCGTTACTTTACCAATTATTTACCAAGAAGAGGTATTTGGAGTACTAGAAATTTTATTTTACCAACCAATCGAAGAAAAATACCTGGACTTTTTGCATCGAATCAATAGTAATATTGGCGCCAACCTTTGCTTGTTTTTAAAAGATGAACAGATTAACCTCCAAAACCAGTACCTGAATCATCAACTTCAACAAACTCGTAATCACTTGATCATTTCGGAGGAGTTTCGGAAAATACACACCAACCTTACCGAAAGTGTGATGTATGCCCGTAATATTCAAGCCGCCATACTGCCCAGTGCCTCTAGCTTTGAAAAACTATTCAATGATTACTTCATTATTTATAAGCCCAAGGACATTGTCTCAGGAGACTTTTATTGGCTGGCTCAAGTAATTAAGCGCAACAAAGAACAGAATCATACTTTAAAAACGACTTTTTTGGCAGTGGTAGACTGTACTGGACATGGCGTGCCGGGGGCTTTTATGAGTATGATTGGTAATATGTTACTCAATGAAATTGTCATTAAAAAAGGGATAATAGATCCGGCCCAAATCTTGAAAATGCTTCATATTGGTATCCGTTCATCACTCAAACAATCACAAGGGCAAAACAAAGACGGAATGGATGTCTGCCTGTGTAAAATCACCCCAAAGAGCAAACATGAGTTTAAAGTAACTTTTGCGGGGGCCAAGCGCCAGTTGTATTATACCGAAAATGGTCAATTATTTAAGAAAAAAGGCACTCGCCGTAGTATTGGAGGAGATAGTTTGATCAATTCAGCGCCTTTCTCCAGTGAGGTACTAGAGCTATCGGCTGGGGAGAAACTATTCCTTTGTAGTGATGGGTTCAAAGATGTGGCCAGCCCAAAACGCCGAAACTTTGGTTTACGTCGGTTGGAAACTTTGCTACAAGAGGGCATCAAACAAGACATGGCAAAACACCGGGATTTGTTGCTTGAACAACTCCAGGAACATCAGCAAAATACCGCTCAACGCGATGACATTACTTTGGTAGGCGTGCAGTTGTAATTTATTGCATTGTTGTATTGCTTTATTGTTCCGCCTTCGGCTCATTGTTAAATGGTTGCGCAAAGCGATGATTAGATTCTAGTTCCTTCGGCTTCGCTCAGGACTAAAGGTTTCGCAAATATGATAACACCTATTGTTCCGCTTTGCTCATTGCTCTATGGTTAAACCGAGCCTTGGCAAGCTCAGCAACGCTAATTGTTGCGCGAAGCGTCGCAAACTATGGACCATCGACTATGGACTATCGACTAAAAAAAACTACCAACTACGATCTACCAACTTCTAACTTAAAAAAAAAACTTCATCCAATATTTTCACTCACTCATCCACCCAAAACCTTTGTTTATCTAATAGTCATGTTTTGCAAGGTAATTTTTACGATATTACAAATAAGTATTACTACTTAAGAAAAAATCGTCACATTTACTTAGAGAACATCACTACATTATGAGAACATTGAGAATTAACTTAAATCAAGGTACTGCTCCCCTACCATCAAGCACTTATGACCAACAAGATAACTTCCAGGAAGCCAAACAATTGATTGATGAGTTAAACAAGCAACAAGCAGCCGCTCTTGAGATGATTCAGCAATCGGTAGGGAAGCATTGATTCCTGATTGTACTTAAAAATCAGGCTTACTTCATCGTTTTTAAACATAAAGCTACTCTAAAGAAACCACTGCTAAAATATTGAGACTTCTCAAGCTCAGTACCTAAAACTGCACCCAACCAAAACGATTGCAGATTCTAACAAACCACTCTTATTGGCTGCCCAAGCTCTTATTGCACCCCTCGCCAAAACATCTGCCCTGGCATTCAGTTTATTTGATGTATTTACATATATTTAGGGATCGTTTACAAAATTACCTACGAAAATAAACGATTCGTCACTTTATGGAAATCGTCAAGCGAAACTTATTTTTCACATCAATCTATAAACTTTAAAAAGCATGAAATTCACTTTTTACGGGCACGCATGTTTTGCCGTAGAAATCAACGGTAAAAATATCTTATTTGACCCCTTCATTACTCACAATGAGTTGGCCAAAGATATCAAAGTAGAAGACCTTCGCGCCGATTATATTTTGCTCACTCATGGTCATCAAGATCACGTAGCAGATACAGCTCAAATTGCCAAGCAATCAAACGCCACCATCGTATCTAATTATGAGATTGTAACTTGGTTTCAACAACAAGGCATTGAAAATGGCCACCCAATGAACCATGGTGGAAACTGGCAGTTTGATTTCGGAAGGGTAAAGTATGTCAATGCGGTGCATTCTAGTGTATTGCCCGATGGTACCTATGGAGGCAATCCAGGGGGCTTTATTGTATACAGTGATGACAAAACATTCTACAATGCGGGTGATACTGCACTCACGCTTGACATGCAGTTGATTCCTCGATTTGCCAATTTAGATTTTGCGGTGTTGCCCATTGGCGATAACTTCACCATGGGGGTAGAGGATGCCGTGATGGCGGCCGATTTTATTGAATGCAACAAAATTGTGGGTATGCACTACGATACGTTTGGTTATATCAAAATTGACCATACAGCTGCTCAGGAGACCTTCAAACAAGCGGGTAAAGAGCTCATTTTGGTAAATATTGGAGAAACCATCGATTTATAACATTTTAGTCCATCTACTCATTCGGGGGCTACACGCTTAACCAAAGCAGACCAACTAACTTGGTCTGCTTTTTTATTCTCCTTTGATCAAACACTTTAGCCGCTCAGTTTATGTGTATCATTCCTGTTCCTTAGACACAATTATTAAACAAAACTTCTGATCGATTGGTTAATCGTATACACATTTGATAAATGAAAACTGAACTATAATGACGAATACAATGAAACTGGTAGTGAAGCATACCAACAAATATGCAAAAGTGGAAGTACTTGAAGATCAGCCTCATACCTGTATTATAACGGCTACCTCTAGCTACATTCCAATCGAGGATTTCAAAACGACATTTGGATTTATAGCCACTTTGGCAGCGAACGAAAGTGTCCGAAAACTCATCTTTGATAAGCGCAACTTAAGGGTTTTTCATCAACCCTCTATGGAGTGGTACTTTACCGAATGGAAGGAAGAAATGTTTGATATGGGTTTGAAAACTCATCGTAAAATTTTGCCAGAAGATGAAATTTTCAGAACCAGTGTAAAGATTGGTCGTCAAAAGATTGCGGCTAGTTTTCCCGACGGTAAGTTTCACCAAATGGACATTCAGTACGCCGAATCTTTGGAGGAAGCCATTGAAAATTAAAATAAATAAATGCACATGAATCATCTCAAGAAACTCATCCAACAACAAGAAACGAGAATAAAAAGGCTAAAAGTAGATTATCAGAGCAGACTTAAGCGCAACAAAAAACGAAACGATGCAACATTGAAAGCGATTCGTGCACAATATGAGCAACAAATCCAAATGCTTTCACAAGCCTTGCAACTCCAAACTCAGGAATTGCAACACGAAATTGCGTTTCATAAAGAAATGAATGACGCTCAACGTATTATGCTAGAAAATGCATTACTAGAATGCCAAAAACTAGAACAGGAACTTACCAAAATGAGTAACTAATTTCTTAGGAGCCGTTCCTGGGCTCTTGAAGCAATTTCTTTACATGCGCTATAAGTAAAACTACTCATACTCTAGAGTAGTAACCCTTAATTACAAACCCAATTTAATACGTATTGGGCAAATGCTTTTACTTGTATACCTTTGTCATATAATCAAAGAAATTAATTATCTGATTTGATATAGACATAAGATTTAGCACACAAGATATTTTGTTGTATTTGTACTTGCACTTACTTTCCTGAAATATACTCTGACTTTGTTGGAGTATATTTTTTTTAGCTATACCAAAGAATTCTCAATGGCAAATTTTACCAACTCTACGGTATTTTTCAAACCAAACTTACGCAATATATTCGCCCGGTGATTTTCTACAGTACGAGTACTTATACATAGTTTGTCCCCTATTTCGCGGTTACCCAATCCTGCTACTACTTGCTCAAGTACTTCTTTTTCTCTAAAGGTGAGGGTAGGTAATAAGTTCTTTCCTGCGGTATTTTTAGTATCCAACAAACGATTAATCAAAATCTGAGATACCGATTGACAAAAGTATTTTTGTCCATTGTACACTTTTTTAATCCCCATAATCAGTTCGTTTTCCTCAGTATCTTTATGGAAATAACCATCGGCTCCAGCATCAAAGGCCTTCAATACATAAAACTCCTTTTGATGCATGGTCAAGATGATCACTTTTTGTCCCGGAAATCGGTGTTTGATCTTTTCAGTCAGGCTCAGCCCATCCATCTCGGGTAAATTGATATCGCAAAGCACAATATCGGGCTGTTGGATCGCCAATGCCTCTAGTACCCGTTCGGGGGTTCCAAACTCTTCCAATACTTTCATTTCACTGTATTTTGCCAATAGTTGTTTGAGTCCCTGTCTTACAATGGTGTGATCTTCAATAATAAAAAAAGTAATCATAAATGGTTCTTGTTAAATATTGTTATCGTTTGTTTTAAGTGGTATTTCTACCATAATGCAAGTCCCCTTGCCTAGTTCGGTGTCTATCGCAAAATGGCCATTGACCAGTCGAGTGCGTTCCTCCATATTAATAAGTCCGTTAGAATTTTTATGCTTTACAGCGTCGGGTTCAAAACCTTTGCCGTTGTCTTCTACCAATAACTGTAAGTTAGTGGCATGCTCAATCAGTTGTATGTTTACCTCGGTGGCCTGAGCATATTTCAAGATGTTGTTTACGGCCTCCTGAGCAATTCTAAAAACACTAATTTCTATATTGTCTTCAAATCGTTCGCTTTCGCAAAATATATCCAGGTTGATTGGAATATTAGTGCCTGCCGAAAAATCCAGCCTCAGTTGTTTTAGCGCCTCTATCAGACCATAATCTACCAATATTTTTGGCATCAAATTATGCGATATTTCTCTGATTTCCTGAATCACCTCTTTCAATAGTTTTTTGGCCCGTTCGGAGGTAGGTTTAATCTGCTCGTCATAGGCCTTCGACACAAAGGTTTGTCTTGATTCCTCCATGGTTGTTTCGAGGTGATTGATCTGGTAACTCAATGCCGACAACATTTGCCCCACTCCGTCGTGTAGCTCTCGTGAAATACGATGGCTTTCTCGTTCTTGCCCTTCCAAAATAGAAGCCCTCTTCAAACGTTCTTGCTTTAGGTGATAGGCGATCTGCTCTTGAAGCAGGCGTTTTTCTCGTTCTTGGGCTTGTTTTCTTTGCGTAATGTCTAAGGTAGAAAAAATCACCATCTGGCTCGAACCCTCCACGTCTTTGATGGGGGCATAAGTCACCTCAAACCACGCACTCATTCCATTCTGATAAATGATTTCTCTTTCGTTGGTGACTACTTCACCCTTGAGCGCCTGAAAAAACTTCTCCTGAAAAATTTTATGCCATTCTTCGGGGGCAAACTTTAAAAAGCTTTCCCCCATTTTTAGTTTTTTATCAAATACATTTTTGGTAAAGCGCTCAGCAGAAGCATTATACAATAATAGTCGCAGGTTTTTATCCATCAAAAAAAACGATTGGATTGTATTGTTCATCAACCCCCGCAAGCGTACCTCGCTTCGACGCAACTTAAATTCTATCTTTCTTTGGTCAGTTACATCTTTCTCGTTGAAAGACAATCCAATGATTCGGTCCAACTGATCGCGTACTGGCAACAGGGTGGTTTCTATCCAACGAATATTGGTAAAATCAGGATAGTTGAGTTGGCGTTCAAACGCAATGATATCCCCTTGTAAACATTTCTCAAACTTATCGCGGTAGGCCTGGGCCAAATGTACATTCTCACCAAAACATTCCAGTACATTTACCCCCGGCTTAAAGTTTTGCATAAACCCTTCATCGTGAAAATCGTGGACCGAACGATTAAACGATATCACTTTGAATTGGGTATCCAAGAGTATAATGGCTTGCTCGGAACTGTCGAAAAGGGCCTTTAGATTGCTCTCGCTTACACTGAGTAACTCAAGTGCTTTTTCCAGCGTTTCTTTGTTGGCTTTTAGTTCTTCGTTGGTCATGCGCAACTCTTCTTCTTGGGCGATCAATTCCTGGTTTTTCAAAGCCAATGCTACATTTAATTCCTGCAACCTCACCTCTGCTTCTTTGGCTTCGGTAATGTCTTTGCCAATGCCCACTACGTGGAACATAGACTCGTTGATTTCTACTGGAAAAGTTCTCACCTCTACCCAACGCATGGTTCCATCAGGTCTTTGTACTCGATATTCTTCGTTCAACAGTCCTTTCTCTTGATATTCCTTACTTTGCCTGATGTCTACCAAATGTTGGCGGTCTTCTTTAGGCAACGCATCCAAAAAAGATTGGTCATCATTGTAAAGTTCCTCTACTGGGCGTTGCCATATTTGTTCATAGGCTGGGCTTATGTATTCTATTTTATTCCCTTTTCTGATCCAGAAAACATCTTCAATATTTTCGGCCAAACTCCTGAACTTTTGCTCATTGTAGGTAATTTCTTCCAATAAAATCTTCAATTGATCTTGTTGGGCCAGCAGCTCTTCATTGGCCAAATACAGCTGTTCTTCTTGTACTAAAAGAGTCTCATTCCTATGTTGTAAATCTTCGTTCAATTGCTCAAGCTTGGCTTCGTACTCTTTGCCTGGGGTAATGTCCCGCGTGGTGATTGCTATTCCGTTTTTGAGCTTTACAATTGTATGATGAACCCAAGTAAAAGACAGTTTTTCGGTAGATACCAACACTTCTTCATCCAGGGTTTCTCCAGTCAAAAACACTTTTTTGTATTTCTCAAAAAAGCCCTGCTCCCGGTTAATGGGCAGCACCTCACATAATTTCTGATGGTAGATTTTTTCTTTGGGCAATTTGATGGCCTGCAGCCCTACCCTGTTCATCTCCACAAAAATAAAATCCACTACCTCTCCAGTATCATCGTAGCAGGCATCTAAAATGTAAAAAGCATCCAGGCTACTGTCAATCGCCGAACGGAAACGCTCTTCACTCAGTCGTATGCTGTTGTTGGCAGTCCTTCGCAAAGTCACATCACGGGCAATGATCACGACCCCGCTGTCTAGTTTTACCACTGTTTGATGTGTCCATTGTGGCGCATACCCTTCCACATAAATTGGAAACTCACCATCAAACATTTCTCCACTCAAAAAAACATTTTTGTAACGATCAAAATAACCTTCTTCTCGGTTAATGGGGTGGACCTCACACAAACGTTGCCCCAGGACCTCTTTTCCTAAGAAATTTAGTTGCTTTCGGCCTTCCAGGTTCATGTCCACAAAAATAAAGTCAATGACTTCTTGTTGTTCACCCAACACCGCCTCTAGAACATAGATGGCATCCAGGCTACTATCAATGGCTTTTCGGAAGCGCTCCTCTCCTATTCTTATTTGTTCAGTAGCCAGTTTCTTTTGTGTCACATCGGTCCAAATGTTAAAAAAGAGCTCCTGACCATCTACATTGATTACTCTTATAATCACTTCCATCAAACAATGAGATCCATCTTTTCTTCTCAAAGCAGCATCAAACTTTGTGACTTGGGTTTGTTTCACTGCCTCCACACTCTCTTTCATCTTCGCAATGACACCATCATCAATCGCATATTCCGATAGTTGCATTTGCGCAAACTCTTCCCGACTATACTGCAATAAGTTCAAGGTTTGGTCATTGAACTCAACCGGAAGCAAGGTATCAGGGGCAAATAGTATAATGGCAGTAGGCGCATCCTCAAACAAAGTACGATACTTTAGTTCATTGTGCCTTAGTACCTCCTCTTGTTGCTTGCGTTCGGTGATGTCTTTTTGCACCGATACCCAGTGGGTATACCATCCTGTATTGCTTACAATGGGCACCAACGAAAAATTGACCCAGAACTCCTCTCCATTTTTTTTGTAGTTGATCAACTCTACTTCAATAGATTGCCAATTCTCAAGGGCTTGACTGAGTTCATTGAGTACATTTTTATCTGTCTTAGGGCCTTGCAACAATCTCGGAGTTCGCCCAATGACATCTTCGGGCAGGTAGCCGGTCATCCGGGTAAAAGCAGGATTACAAAACCGGATGATAGGTCCTGGCTCCTGAACAGGCTCGGCATCGGTGATTAAGATGGCATCGTTCAGGTGCGTAATGACCGACTCTTGTAAAAGCAAATGGGCTTTGTTAATTTCTATTTGTTGGTGGGCTTTTTTCAACGGGGTAATATCTAAATGCGATACTACAGCTCCCCCTTCTTGTCTTTTCAGAGCAGTCACCTGCATAAAAAACCAGCGCTCTTGTTGCTTGCTATGGCAAGGATACTCTAGAGTAAAATTATGGGCGCCTTGGTTCAGTACCGAGTCTATTCCTTCGTAAGCTTTCTTGGCTTCTTTGTCGTCTTCCCATTCTTTTGCGTTTCTTTTGGTAATGACCTCACACACGTCCAAATAATTGGCGGTCTCGTTGGTTTGGTTGGGTACACCACCATTTTCACTAGAGAAACTACGCCAGGCCTCGTTGGTTGCAATGATCTCTCCCCCACTGTCAAGCACACAAATATTGGCCTCTAGCGAATTCAACACTGCTTGACTAAAATCTTGGGCTTCTCTTAATTTTTGTAGTGTATGCTTTTCGGTGGTGATGTCTCGTTGTACCCCAAAGTGACCACAAAACCGCCCTTCTTCGTCGTAAATGGCTTGGTATTCACACTGGACGGTCAGCGGTTTCTGGGTTTCCGAAGTTTTGATTTCTTGCTCTAGTTTCCAGTCGCCCCGATCCAGAAACTCTGACCAGAGTCTACGTCCCGAAGTTAAATCATCCTTGTAGATATCGTTGGGGGTAAGCCCTTCATATTGGCTGGCCTCGATGCGATTTTGCTTTAAAATTGCCTCATTGAATCTGGTAATTTTTTGATGCGCAAAAATGTAGTCTAACGTAGCTTCTCGATCTGTGTTTACATTCCAATGGACAGGTTCATCGAGCATCATAAAAAAATATCCATCCGATGAATGTTGAAAAAAAAAGTCCAGGTGTTTTTGTTCTTGTAGTTGTAATTCCAGTTGGGCAACCTTATGCTCTAGGGTTTCACAGGTGGCATTTTTTTGTTTCATAATGAGCTAATTGAAAACAATTAAGGGAGCAATTAGAAAATAAAGTACACAAAACTTGGGTAGAGAAGTACCCGCGAAAAAGATCATCTAAGGATGCGTATACTATTTATTGTTTGTTCCCTAAAGTTATAAAACTCTAATTCTCTTGTCATAAAAGTCAATCTATTGAATACCTTTTCTCAAGATTTTTATTCGTTAAAAACCAATAAACATCCATAACAAGATAATATTTAAATGCCTGAAAAACAACCAGCTTAAGAAAAATGGGTAATGCTACGGTATTGAGTGCGCATTAACACTCAATCTTTAAACCATCATAAGCCAAATATACATCCGGAGGTAGTTCTGCTTCTACCTCAGCGTGGAGTCCCATTCTATGGCTAATGTGGGTCAAGTAAGCTTGTTTTGGTTTGATGATTTGAATCACCTCCAGGGCCTGGTCCAAACTGTAATGCGAAATGTGTTCTTCCCGGTGCAGTGCATCTAAAATGAGCACCTCGGTTCCTTTTACCTTCTCGAGCTCTTCTTCTGATATGTAGTTGGTATCGGTAATGTAGGTAAAGTCATGGATGCGGAACCCAAAAACAGGTAACTTATGATGCATTACTTCAATTGGGGTAATGTCTACCCCTTGCACGTTGAAAGGCTTGTTTTCTATGATGTATTCTTCCACGCTTAATACTCCAGGGTATTTCAGTTCCTTGTCTACAAAAATGTAAGCAAACTCTTGCTTAAGCTGCTTCATTACCGAGTCTCTGGCATAAATAGGCATATCTTTCTTCTGCTTGAACCCAAATGATCGCAAGTCGTCCATCCCCGCTGTGTGATCCTTGTGCTGGTGCGTAAAAATCACTGCGTCCAGAGAAGTGATGCGTTCCCGAAGCATTTGTTGACGAAAATCTGGTCCAGTATCAATCACGATACTTTTATCCTCGATCTCGATGTGAATCGCCGCTCTGAGTCTTTGATCTCGATAGTCTAGCGAACGACATACTTCACAATCACATGCAATTACGGGCACTCCTTGTGAGGTGCCACTCCCCAAAACTGTTACTATCATGATATGCTCCGGTATATTTTATTTGGGTAACAACAGAAAAGTATTAATTGTTGTCAGACAAGGTGGTTAACTCGGTATAAAACTTTTGGTCAGCTTCAGGCAATTCTCCCGATTCAAAGGGGACATGCTTCAAAATATCTATCAAACAATTAATTTTCCCCTCAATCGTAAAGTACTTGTTCACGACCACTACTTTGGTACTTTTAAGAATACAATAACCCGATTTAAAATTGCCTTTTTCGTATCGAACCACATAGCCAATGCGTTTGTAAAAATCTTCTAGTTGTTGTTGAAACTTGTTATTATACCTTATTTTCATAAACTCACGCTAAATAAAAATAGTCAGAAAAATCCACTGACTCTATTGCAATATTGATGCAAAATAGCCCGTGTGACTCTTCTGACTGAGGTTTTAGAAAGATTTTCAGGCTAAGTACTCCGTAAACTAAGACTCAGTGCCAGTATACTCTTTTACTTTCTGAACCAATAAATCAAAATCAATCGGCTTAGGCATAAAATCATTGATTCCTACTGCCTTGAAGTCCTCCATAGAATAGTTCTTGGCGTTTCCAGTAATGGCAATAATCGGAGTATTTGCTTTTTGAGTGTCTTCCATTGCTCTAATCTCGCGCGAACACTCCATCCCATCCATTTTGGGCATATTGATGTCCATCAAAATTACATCGTAGTTTTCTTTGGCTACTTTTTTCATTACTTGTTTGCCATCTTTGGCAGAATCAATCTCGTACCGCTGAAACGAAAGTACTTTGGTAGCAATATTTTGAATTACAGAACTATCTTCAGCGATCAATATTTTTTTTCCCATGTTGATGTACAATGTTTGGAATCAGAACTTTAACTTTTTATTTACCACAAAGTAGGCAAATAATTTTTGTATTGGGGGATTACAAAATTTAAAAGTAAAGTTAGAAATACTTCATGAAAACTTAAAAAAAACATGAAGTTATATAACTTAAACCAAAGAAAACGCATCGTTACCCTGCCCAATATCACCCCTGAGATGGCTTTTAGTGCATCAAAAACCTGTTCCCAGCACATTATTCATTGAATATAGACAACAGCATCAGAATCCGTCAACCATTCGTCGGTGTTTGACATTATTTATTAAGAAAGCATTTATCCTCCCTTTATATCATTTATTCATTTGCTCTTCTAGGTGCTTTTCACTTCAGCATTGCCCCATTGACATAGTTTTGCATCAATCGCTGTAGCCCCAATTGTCGGTATGGTGATAATTGAATCATGAGCACATAAATCAGTTCATTTTCGGTATCTATCCTAAAGTAGGTCCCTACTGCCCCACCCCAGCCATATACTTTTTCTAATTGATTGGGGCCTTGGCCTTTAATCACGAATCCCAGGCCAAACCCCGCTTCTCCCAATGGGAGTCTCAGGCTTGTTTGAGTATTTCTAGCCCCTTGCAAATGGTCACGCAACATCAATTCAATCGTCTTTTTCTTCAAAATTTGTTTTCCGTTGAACTTCCCTTTGTTCAATACCATCTGACAGAACTTTAAGTAATCAACCGTGGTAGAGACCAATCCTCCCCCTCCATTGAATAAAGTAACCGGACGTACATATCTATTGTCCTGCTGGGTTTCGACAATGCTCAAACCAGTACCCGCTCGCCAACCATACCCTACCGTAAATCGCTCTACTTTATTTTTTGGCAACTGAAAATGCGTATCGTTCATTCCCAAAGGGGTAAAAATATGCTCTTGGAGGTATGCTTTCAACGAACTTCCCGAAAGCACTTCTATCAAATAACCACATATGTTGGTAGATAATCCATATTGCCAATCTGTGTTGGGTTCAAATTGCAAGGGTAACTTACTCAGCCTACGCACATAGGCTTGGTTCGTTTGGGCTGCATTCAGGTTGGCAGCCCTATACCGGCTATTCAACTCGGGAGGGCCACTCCGGCCATAACTAAAACCTGAAGTATGCCGAAGTAAATCTATGACCTTTATCGGTTTTTTGGCCGCAACTAAACCTGAATCGGTATACACACGCATATGCTCAAATTCAGGCAAATATTTATACAAAGGATCTTCTAACTTGAACTTTCCTTTTTCGTAAAGCTGCATTAACGCTACTGAAACAATGGGTTTAGTCATTGAAAAAATCCTGAATATACTGCGTTCATCCAGTTTTCTTTTTGCTTCAATATTTGCGTACCCATAACTATCAAAGTGAATGAGTTGCCCCTTGCGCATCACTGCGGTTTGTATGCCCGCCAGCTGCTGGGCATCCACCAAACGATGAAAATGTTGGTCCATCTGCTGTAAACGATCACCTGACATCCCTACCAATTCGGGTTTGGTCAACTTTATTAACGTTTTTTGAGCGTTTGCAGTACTCGAGAGCATTCCATAAACAAATGTAAGTATCAAGATAAATTTTGATGGGCTCATAATCTATATCTCGGTTTGGTCAATTTAGTAACACGTTCGCAATAACTGTCCGGTTTAGTTTTATTCCCCTTCACTACACTTCGTTGCTTTTATTGCCCGTAGCCCTGCTACGAGCGCAAAAAGCGCCTCATTTAGCTTTGAGTAATTTCACTAAAACCTCGACATTTATTTTGAAAGTGTTACTTAATGGGGTATCAATTACTCATTTTGAAAGCATTATTGAATGGGTAGCCAAAACGATCAATTTCTTACACTTTTAAATCACTGGTTTTAACAAAGCTTACAAATTGGAGGGCTCAAAACATTGCTTGGTTTGGTTTTTCAACACTGGTTGATTTCTCATTGGTAAAAATAAGGTATAGACACAAAAAAACCCTGATTCGTATGAACCAGGGTCTTGTCAATCAGTTTTTCACTCCTCTGTCATCTGCACTTTTCAACAATACCAACTTCACTTCCACTTCACTTGTCTCCTCTTCATCTCAGATACTGAAATTTGCGTATATATATAAACTATGTGGTTAGGCTCAGCCTAATTGCTAAGATTCGATCTCAATTTACAAATCAGTTTTTTCATCCCCACTAGCCGTCCCTCATCAGTTTCTCAAATTCGTCAACTATTCCTACTTTGTTTTGCCTGACAATCAACTCTTGAGAGCTTTCACTCTTTTATTTCTTGATATTGAAACAACTTTAACTGTTCCAATATTTTTTTCATTTGTATTTAATACAAAGGTAAAAGGCTTCGTTCTATTTTTATAATCAAATAAAGAACCTTCATCACACAGAAAGTATTCATTATAAAATAACATGTTCGCCAAATACTGTGAATTATTATTGGTAAAAAAAAGGGG
>CALDJV010000273.1 GCA_937899305.1 uncultured Cytophagaceae bacterium | reverse complement strand
TAAGTGCAACTCTCTACTTTTCAACACTTTGGAAAAAAGTGTATAGTACTAAAATTCTTGTTGTTACTCGAGTTGTTTGTGAAGACATCATAGCCGTCAGGCTAACCATCATGAAGGCGAATTTTCTTCCACATTCATTACTCCCCGCCTCGGTTCAGTGTCTCCACGAACCGATGAGGTCCCCCAAATTCAGGCATCGATCAGCCTGTGGGGACACAGTCTGAGGCGACAATGGTAATGATCAAGATAAAAAAACTTTAACCTGACGGCTATGGTGAAGACACAAACAACGGCCTCATCGCCTCGGGTTGTGTCTTTACAGCCTGATCAGGACCTGAATCAAAACAGTAAAAAACTTTTGTTCCAGTGTACTAGCAATGGTGGTATTTTAATTATTGATAAAAACGGATCTATTGTCCAGCATCTTCATAAAGGGAATGGCTTGTTGGACAATATCATATACTGTTTGTATGTAGATCAAAACCAAAATTTATGGGCTGGGCTATCAAAGGGAATTGCCCATATTCAAGTAAACTCTCCTTTTAGTGTATTTGATGCTTCTATGGGGCTTGATGGAGCTACCTATAACACCTTGGTGAGTCAAAATCGTCTGATAGTTGCTACCTCTTCTGGAATCTACTATAAAAACTGGAAACCTTACGAAAACCCGATTGATGACAGTACTCGTTTTCAAACTTTTCCAAATTCAAAGCGCCAGGTTTGGCAATTGAAAGCGTTTAAAGGGGAAATATTGGCTGCTTATAACCCTGGCCTGTATCGAATTGAAGACAAAAATCCCGCTTGGGTCAATGCTGATGTGCCAAAAATCCCAAGCAATGTGTGGACCAGGATCCCGGTACTCGAAAATCCAAATTATATCATGATAGGCACGATAGGTGGGCTAGCGCTTTTGGAATGGAAAGACAATCACTGGCAATTCAAACATACCATTAAAGAATTTTCTTCTAGTACTCGTTACTTACAACAAGAATCTCCTGGAATATTTTGGCGAAGCTATGACCAAAAAGGGCTCTATCGCCTCAAAATAAATGAAGCATTGGACAGTGTGTTAGAAGTCAAGTATTACGATAAAAATAAGGGTTTGCCAAGCGATGTAAACAACCGTTTATTCAAAATTAATGGTAAGAACTTAATTGCTACTGAAAACGGGATATACGCCTACCAAGCAAGTCAAGACCGTTTTGTGAGAGAAGATAAACTCAATCGCCTCATTGGTGGGCAGAGAGCCCTCTTTTTTATGCGTAGCGATGCACAGCAAAACATATGGTATGTTGCCCAAAAAACCGTGAATGGGGTACGAGATAAATACTTGGAGGTGGGTTTGCTGCAAAAACAAAAAAATGGGGAATATAAAAGGGTTATCAATCCTTTAAAAAAATTGCGTGGATCTTTTATAGAAAAAATAGCCCCCAACTTAAACCCGGTGAATGCTCAAAATATCCTATTCGGAACCAAAGAGGGGGTAATTCATTACAATCCGTCTATCTCGACACCCAAAGCCAAATTTTCAGTGTTATTAAGGCAAATCACCATTAAAGGCCCTAAAGACTCGGTTATTTTTGCGGGTAATTTTGTCAATAGCAAAAATCAAAACACGCTTACTCCCCCTACAGATTATCAATACCCTCAATTATCATATACTTATAACGGCATTCGGTTCAATGTAGGCTCTACTTATTTTGTGGACACTCACAAAAATCAATTTAGATATTGGTTAGAAGGTCTAGACCAGGATTGGTCAGCCTGGTCGTCTGAAACTTATAAGGAGTATACCAACCTACCTGAAGGTAACTACACCTTGCGTATTCAAACTAGAAACCTCTACTATGACGAAAGTAAGGTACTTGAATATAGCTTCAAGATATTGGCTCCCTGGTACCGTACCACCTTGGCTTACATAGCTTATGTAGTCCTAGGTCTACTGTTCCTCATGATAGCCATCAGGCTATATACTCGTCGCTTACACCAACAAAAGGAAAAGTTAGAACAGACTGTAAAAACGCGAACTACTGAGATCATTCAAAAAAACGAGGAAATTTTACACAAAAACTCGGAACTGGAACAACAAAAGGAGGAAATGTTGATCCAAGCTGAAAGTCTCAAAAAAGCCAATGTATCCATAGAGCAAAAGAGTGCTTCCATTACTCAAAAGAATGCTACTCTGGAACAACAAAAAGAAGAGATTCAATCACAAGCTGAGATATTGAGGTCGATCAATACTACACTTACCGAACAAAGTGCTGAGATAAAGAAGGCCTACCAGAATATTAAATTACTGAGTGAAATTGGGAAAGAGATTACCTCTAAGCTATCTCTTAGCCAGATTGTATCTAGTGTATATCACAATATAAACAATTTGATGGATGTGGCCGAATTTGGGATCGGTTTGTATGATGCCCAAAAACAAACCATTACTTACAAAGATTATATCCACTTGAATGAAGTAATGCCTCAAATTGTGCTTGATACCCACCAAGAAAACCGATTTGCCACTATTTGTGTACTCCAGCAAAAAGAAATTCTTATCAACGACATACACCGAGAGTATTACTCCTACATTGACTCGTTGGATAACTACAAAGAAAGTGAGTTGTTAAACTCCGTAATTTGTATTCCTTTGATCATAGAAGGGCAAACACTGGGTTTGATAAGCATCCAAAGTGCCCAAAAGAATGCTTACACTGATTATCACCTCAATTTGTTGCGAAACTTGGCCGTATACATCACCATTGCTTTACAAAATACGGATAGTTTCTTGCAGATTTCGGCTCAAAAAAGGAGAATAGAAAACCAAAACGAAGAAATCAAAGCAAGTATTCG
>CALDJV010000272.1 GCA_937899305.1 uncultured Cytophagaceae bacterium | reverse complement strand
TTACAGTAAGCTATTGCATCAAATTTGGATTAGTTTATTTCTTCCGTTTTACTTAGTAAATGATTGTACCCTGAACTCATAAAAACATGAAAACAACTTACTTTTTTTTAATACTTGCCTTTTTCTGGTCAGGAGCCTTTGGGCAGATCAAAGAAAAAGCCGCCATTGATCGCATTTTTGCCAATTGGGACAAACCAGATGCTCCGGGCTGTGGTTTGGGCATTATACAAAACGGAAAACTGATTTACGCCCGTGGGTACGGCATGGCTAACCTGGAATACAGCATTCCCAATTCGCCCACTTCGGTATTTAGGATTGGCTCTACCTCTAAACAATTCACGGCAGCTTGTATTGTACGGTTGGCTGAACAAGGAAAGCTGAAACTGGAACATTCACTACACAAGTTTTTTCCTGATTTTCCTGACTATGCCAAAAAGATTACCGTTCGACACTTGCTCAACCACACCAGTGGCATCAGAGATTACCTGATGTTAGCAGCCTTGAAAGGGCTCTCAGACGATACGTTCTACACTGACAAAGAGCTTATGAAATGGTTGGTTAACCAAGAAGAACTCAATTTTGCTCCTGGTGAAGATTTTTTGTATAGCAATTCGGGCTATTGGTTATTGGGACAAATCGTAAACAAAGTGGCAGGGATGAACATGGCCCAATTTGCCCAACAAGAAATATTCAAGCCTTTGGGCATGGCCAACACTCATTTTCATAACGATCACACCAGAATAGTAAAAAAACGTGCTTCGGGCTATGCACCCAACCGAAACGGGCAATACCGCATTAGCATGACTAACCTGGATATGATTGGTGACGGAGGTATTTTTACGACGATTGAGGATGCAAAAAAGTGGGACGATGACTTTTATAACAATAAGGTGTTGAGCAAGCAATTTTGGAACCTAATGACCCAAACGGGTACTTTGAACAACCAAGAGAAAATTGACTATGCCTCAGGTTTGTTCATCAGTACTTATAAAGGGCTCAAAACCATTAGTCATGGTGGAGCCTTCGTTGGTTTTCGAGCTGAGTTGCTTCGTTTTCCCGAGCAACGGTTTTCGGTGATTATTTTTACTAATCGGGCTGATGCCAATCCTACCGGAATGGCTTACCGGGTGGCTGACCTGTTTTTAAAAGACCAGTACAAACAGGCCACTACTGCTGCGCCAAAAGCTAAAGAGAAAGTAAAGTTTATCAAACTAAAAAACCAAGCTTTGAAAAAATTTACTGGTCATTATTGGAATGATGCTCGGGCTTACTCCAGAAAAATATACTTAAAAAACGACGCCTTGTACTATTACCGATCGGCTACCAGTGAAACATTGTTACGCCCCATTGGCTCCAATAAATTCAAAATGGATGTACAGGGTGATGTGGTAGTAAAATTTGACAAAAATAAAAAAGGCGATCGCTTGATGATATTTGTAGTAGATGGAAACGAGGTAGCCACCTCAGTGGCTTATACCCCAGTAACTTATACTGCCACAGAACTGAAAAAATTTACTGGAAATTATTACAGCACTGAACTGGACATTGCTTATAAATTACTATTAAAGGATGGGGTACTTAAAGTATATGTCAACGATAACGAAGAAATGACTAGCTTACTTCCTATCAAAGAGCATTTATTTGCTAGTCGTGGGTTGGGAACGCTTGAATTCCAGACCGATAAAAATGGGACTGTCCAGGCATTTACCTTGGCTGCGGGGAGGGTAAAAAACCTTAAATTTGTCAAAAAACCCTAAGTATTAAACCTGACAGATTCCGGAAATCTGTCAGGTTTATAATCTTTTACTATACGCTTTTACGACGATTGCGCTGGTAGTCTTCAAAAATAAAGCTCCCCAGATTTTCCAGATTACTGTAGTAAGCTTTACCGTTGTTTGTTTTGGTAAACTCTCTCACAAAATCCTGCAAATAAGGGTCAGACGCGATCATAAAAGTAGTCACCGGAATTTTAAGCTTGCGACACTGTACTGCCAAATTGAGGGTTTTGTTCAAAATCTTACGATCCAATCCAAAACTATTTTTATAATAACGAATGCCTTGTTTCATACAAGTAGGCTTGCCATCGGTAATCATAAAAATTTGCTTGTTTTGATTTTTACGGCGGCGCAAAATATCCATGGCCAGTTCGAGTCCCGCAATGGTATTGGTATGGTAAGGCCCTACTTCCAAATAAGGCAAGTCCTTGATCTGAATTTGCCAAGCATCGTTGCCAAATACAATGATGTCTAAAGTGTCCTTGGGATAACGGGTAGTGATCAATTCTGCCAAAGCCATGGCCACCTTTTTGGCTGGGGTAATTCGGTCCTCGCCGTACAAAATCATCGAGTGCGAGATGTCAATCATCAAAACGGTAGATGTTTGGGCTTTGAACTCGCTTTCTACTACTTCAAGATCGTTTTCCAACAACGTAAAATCACCAATACCATGGTTGATCTGGGCATTACGCAAAGAGTCGGTCATAGAGATATTTTCCAAACCATCACCAAACTGAAAGGCCCTTCGGTCAGTCCCTCGTTCGTCTCCTCTGCCCGAATAATTGGTGTGGTGATTACCACCATTGCGAGAGCGCTTCAGTTTGCCAAAAACTTCTTCCAGGGCACTTCGACGAATCGATATTTCGCTTTTGGCCGTCATTTGCATGCCGCCTCCGCCACCTTCTTCTTCTTTGATGTATCCCTTTTTCTTGAGATCTTCTATAAAATCGCCAATACCGTATTCGTCGTTGGTTAAGTTGTATTGTTGATCCAAATTATTCAACCACTGCAAAGCCTCGGCCACATCACCTGAAGTCATCGTAAGCAATTGGGTAAAAATATTCAACAATCTATCAAAATCGGCGGCCTCTTTCATTTGAGGAGGCGTATATTTCGTAAATCTGTATCCTAACATATATGAATGGTCCTTTGTCAATGTAAAGATCTCCATTTCAAGCGCGTCTAAAATGATTGATCTTAAAATAAAGATACTAAAATAACTATAGAAATAGAAATTTGGTTTCAGTCATCGCGCATAAGCTCACAAAGTAGCTACTCCCCCTGCCGTTTCTCCCTCTTGCTGACCAAATCACTCGAAACTACACGAGCAACAATCGCTTTGAACTCTTAGTCTCATTTTGAGAAAACGCTTTTTCATTTTGACACAATTCATTCATCGCTCTCAACATAAACCATTCACTTTCAACCATTTAAAAAACATCGCCTAGGATTTGAAACTATGATGGTAAATAAACAATGCCTGTTATCACATTTAAAACTATGTTCAAAATCTTTCAAATATTCCTCTATTGCTTCGTGCTCATTCAGCAAACCCACGGACAATTAAAAAAATGTCCTTTGTCTCCAAGCATTCATTCAACACCGAGCGAGGTGTTTGACACGGCCAACGCATTGCTTGTTGCGACTACTGACACCAACAGGTCATTGGGTAGCTCACGCAGAAGAAAAAATGAGGTTCATGAAATCAACGAAATTGTCCTTAAAGTGGTGGCAAATAATTTACCCCATACTTTACAAATTGAGGTTAACACTTCTACGGATCAGCCTTTTAGAATACATCTGACTGATCAACATCAAAAAGTATATTTTAATCAGTATTACCCCAATACCCAAAAAGTAAATGTCAGGATTTATTTCAAGTACGCCTCCAAAACAACCCAGTATTACCTCCAGGTCATTTCTCCTGTACAGCGAATTCAAAAAAGGATTGTAAGCACTCAACCATTTGAAAATAAATAAAACGGGGATATTGTCAGGGGTTGAAAAATCACCTCAAACACCTCAATACAAGCAAATGAAAAGAATAAGGCATTGTTAAGTCTAGTGCTCTGGGCACTAGTAGTATGGCCTAGTTGATATATCTAAAAGTCAAACTAATGCGCTCTCCCACCTGTTTTTTTGTTTTCGGAATTTGATGATCCCAATAATGTTGTAATGCACCCTGCATGATTAGCACACTCCCATGCTGTAGCTCAATATCAATGCGTTCTTTTGTTTCCTTATGTCGTAATTGAAACTTTCGGGTAGCGCCAAAACTCACTGAAACAATCACCGGGTTTTCTCCCAGCTCTTTCTCATCATCTGTATGCCAGGAAATAGAATCGTTCCCATTTCTATACAAGTTTAAAAGCACACTGTTAAATTTTGTTTGACACGTCTTTTCTAACATTTCCTTGATAGTAACAAGTTCTTTTGTCCAACCTTCAGGAATTAACTCAGTCTCCGAGGAAGTATAGGATTTTGCATTGTCTCCATACCAGGCAATCAAGCGAGGCAGCTTCACTAGCTTGCCATACATTTTCATTTCCTCTTGTTTCCAGTGTATGCTCTCCAGGAAATGGGTCAAATACTTGTTACTGTCTGCCCCATCAAAAAAGTGTGATAAATAAATATACTCCCCATTTTTTACTTGTACGATTTCTTCTTTTTGATTTGGTTTATCATTAAATAGGTTTAATTGCTCCATTATTAAAAGTAAAGACAAAATATCATTGTTGCAAATTTGCAATATTCATTTTTGAATCATAGTGATTTATGGGCATAATACAGCAGCATTACTATCATATATGTCACTAAGCAAAATTAATTTCAAGTAAAAGTTACCCAAATCATTGTCCGTTTTTTTTGATTGTCTATTTTTGTATATAATTTTAGACTTAATAGTAAAATGAGTGTATTGTAAGTAATTGGTTTTCAAGCATTCTGATGGCTCAATTACTCAACTTGAAATACGGTTACTCAGTTGGACACAGACATTATAGCAAACGCTTATGAAAATAGCATATAGTTGGCTCAAAGAGTACATTGGCTTGGCCGAAAGTGCCGAAGAAATTGGAGCGATTCTAACCCAAACCGGGCTGGAGGTAGAAGGCGTTGAAGAATTCCACCAGGTAGAAGGTGGTCTGCAGGGATTGGTATTGGGCGAAGTAATGACTTGTGCCAAGCACCCCAACGCACAAAAGTTAAGCGTAACCACGGTAGACGTAGGGCAAGACCGCCCCTACCCGATCGTATGTGGAGCTCCCAATGTGGCTGCCGGACAAAAGGTGATTGTGGCATTGCCCAAAACCACGATTTATCCGACCAATGGGGAGCCTTTTAAAATTAAGAAATCTAAAATCAGAGGTGAGGTTTCGGAAGGGATGATTTGTGCCGAGGACGAAATTGGCCTGGGTACCGAACACGATGGCATCATGGTGTTGGATACTGACCTACCCAATGGTAGTCCCGCTACCGAAGCACTGAACCTACAAGCTGATTATATATTTGAGATTGGGCTTACTCCCAATCGCGTAGATGGTGCTTCGCATATTGGTACGGCCCGAGACCTAAAAGCGGCTTTGGATCGTGCTTTGTGCTTGCCTACGGTAGATTCATTTACAGTTGACAATACCGACCACCCAGTAGAGGTAGTTGTAGAAAACCAAGCGGCTTGCCCTCGCTATGCTGGGGTAACGATTAGCAATATCCAGGTGGCTGAATCTCCCAAGTGGTTACAAGCACGCCTCAAATCTATTGGGCTGGCCCCCATCAACAATGTGGTAGACATTACCAACTTTGTATTACACGAAACCGGGCAACCGTTGCATGCTTTTGATTTGGCCGAAATAAAGGGTAACAAAGTCATCGTAAAAACATTGCCCGAGGGCACTCCCTTTGTCACTTTAGATGAGGTGGAACGTAAGTTAAGCGCCAAAGATTTGATGATTTGCGATGGTGAAGAAAACGGCATGTGTATTGGAGGGGTATTTGGCGGCATCAAATCGGGAGTAAGGGACAGTACTACAGCTATTTTCTTAGAGAGTGCTTACTTCGATCCGGCTTACATCCGTCGCACCGCCCAAAAGCATGGACTTAAAACAGATGCTTCTTTCCGATTTGAGCGAGGAGTAGACCCTAATGGAACCTTGTATGCTTTGAAAAGAGCAGCCAACCTGATCAAAGAAGTCGCTGGTGGCGTTATTTCTTCCGAAATAGTGGACTTGTACCCAACGCCTTTTCAAAATTTTGAGGTAAAGGTAAAGTATGCGCACGTACACCGCTTGATTGGAAAAGAATTGAGCAAAGAAGAAATCACTACGATTTTAAATAACCTGGACATTGAGGTAACTCAACAAACTGATACTGAATTTGTAGCCATTGTGCCTCCTTATCGGGTAGATGTTACCCGCGAAGCCGATGTCATTGAGGAAATTTTGCGTATTTATGGCTATAATAATATAGAAATTGGCGAATTCTTAGGTGCGGAGTCATTGGCCAACTTCCCGGCGGTAGACAGCAATAAGTTACAGCAAAACATTACTTTGACTTTGGCTGCCAATGGTTTCAACGAAATCCTCAACAACTCATTGACCAAACCAGCTTATGCAGAGGCTTTGGATAGCATCCAATCTGACCAAAATGTAGTCATTCTGAATAAGTTGAGTGAAGAACTGGAAGTGATGCGCCAAACGCTGTTGTTTTCGGGTTTGGAGGTCATTCGCCACAACATCAACCGAAAACAAAAAGATTTACGCTTGTTTGAATTCGGTAAGATTTATCAAAAGATTGAAGGCAAGTACCAAGAACAACAACAACTGAGCATACTGGTAACTGGAAATGAGCAAGCAGAGTCTTGGATGGGGGCTACTCAACAAAGTAGATTCCATACACTGGCTACTGCCATTGCTTGGGTTTGTCAAAAATTTGGTTTGCAAAACATTGCGAACGACGCCATTACAGACAACAAGTACCAGTTTGGAGTTAACTATACTTATAAAAACCAAGTCATTGCTCAAGCCGGACAGCTAAGCGATGCGGTGCTGCAAGTGGGGGCTGTTGAGCAGGATGTTTTCTATGCCGAAATATACTGGGAAACCCTCATGAAGCTATACAAGGAAAAAATCACTTTTGAAGAGATTTCTAAGTTTCCTGAGGTACAGCGTGACCTTTCGTTGGTATTGGACGAAGGCATTACTTTTCAGGAAATCAAGAAATTGGCCGAAAAAACCGAACGCAACCTCATCAAGTCTATCAATGTATTTGATGTGTATGTAGGCAAGAGCATTCCAGAAGGTAAAAAAGCTTACGCATTGCGTTTTATCCTTCAGGACAATAAGAAAACCCTGAACGATAAGATGATTGATAAAACAATGAAAAAGCTTCGTGCTACTTTTGAAAACGAGCTTGCCGCAGTGATTAGAGAGTAAAATAGCACTTATTTTTTACTCAGATTCGTTTCTATGGTTCCGCCTACGGCTCATTGCTTTATGGCTAAATGGTTGCGCGAGGCGATGACTTGTTTCTATTGTTACATTGTTCCGCTGCGCTTGTTGTTAAATGGCTAAATGGTTGCGCGAAGCGATAATTAGCTTCTAGTTCCTTCGGCTCTGCTCAGGACTAAAGGTTTCGCAAATATGACAACAGCTATATTGCTTCGCCTTGCGCTACTATGGACTATCGACCGTGGACTTCTAACTACCAAATTGATAAATCACTGACTATGAGTGAATTACAAAATACTTAACGCAGGGTTTAAAATTGGTAGTTTAAAGAGGAACAGGCAAACCGGTTTAGGCTATGGACTAAAAAATAATGGTTCCGTCTACGGCTCATTGCTACATTGTTAAATGGTTGCGCAAGGCGCTATAGTAATTGTTGATGATTGATTGTTAATTATTCCGCTTTGCGCTACCGTGGACTATGGACCGTCGACTGTGGACTAAAAAAACTATGGACCATCGACTGTCGACTAAAAGACACTGTTTTTCTCGAATTACTTAACTATCAAATCATGCTCCTCCTTTGGGGTTGGGGGCTTTTCTTATGGAAGACCAAGAACTCAAAGAACGCTTGGATTTATTTGAGCGAAAAATGCAAAAATTGATTGTGAAAACTACTACCATGAAGAAGGAGTTGGACCAGGTAGTAGAAGAAAATATCACACTGAAGGATACTGTCAGGAAACAAAAAGAAGAACTAGATAATTTTCATAATCAAGAAAAATTCACTAAACTTGTTGCTTCAATATTAACAGGCGCAGATGGCGCTAATGGATTGAAAAAGAGGCTAAATGAGTATATCGAAGAGATTGACAAGTGCATTGCACTGATGAGCAGATAGCTGGAGAATATAGGTTAATTTAGAAATAGATTTGTACTAACTCACTCAATAAATTGAGTTGGCTGAGTTGAGTACGGTTATTATATATAATATTTTTTAATCATAAATTTTGAATGAATCAATCACTCTCAATAAAGTTAAAACTGGCAGACCGGGAATATCCCATGCAAACTGACAGCGATACTGAGAGCAGATTGCGGAAAGCCGCAAAAGTAATCAACGAAAAGGTCAAGGAGTATCGCAAGCAATTTGGAGTAGAAGATCGCCAAGATTTGCTGGCCATGGTAGCCCTTGATTATGCCGTTGAAACTTTGACGCTTACCCAGGAAAATGACAGTGTTCAGGAGATGGTTTCCAAGAAAATCGATTTTTGGAATCAATTAATTGACTCCGCCCTGAGTTCAGAATAACATATTAGGTAAAACAACCGTACTTTGTTTATCCAAAGTAGTACCAGTCCTTATTTCTACTATTGGCAGATCGTGTCCCTGCTATCCCTTCTTTCTCTGCTGCATCAATATTGTGGCAACGATCATATACTCGCGTGACTAAATACTTTCTCAAAGAAAGCGTATTTCATCTACCAATCTTAAAAATGAATCTATATTATGATAGTCATTTACGTAGCAATTACGGCTATTATTGCTGTTCCACTTGGAATAGCAATAGATAGAACCATCTTAAAAAAACAATTGAAGATTAAGGAGGAGGAAAGTGAGGACAAATCACAGTTATTGATCAAAAAAGCGAAAGTAGAGGCCGAAAAGGTTCGCCAGGAGGCCAAGGAAATGATAAATGAGGCGGAAAACGCCAAAAAAGATAAAATTTTAGAATCCAAAGAGCATTTCTTAAAACTAAAGGCTGATTTTGAAGATGAGGCCAATCGCAAGAAGAACCAAATCATTAGCAATGAGCAAAAGCTAAAGCAACGAGAGCAGAACTTGGCCAAGCTCATGGAGCAAAACAAACGCAAGGACAACGAACTTGAGAAAATCAAAGAAAGTTTGCTAGAGCAGACCGAACTCATTGCTGAAAAGAAAAAAGATGCCGAAAGGTTGCGTCAATCACAGGTAGCGCAACTAGAAAAAATTGCTGGGTTAACTGCAGAAGAGGCCCGCGAAAAATTGATGGAGGCTTTGAAAAGCGAAGCCCAAAGTAGAGCATCTTCTCAAATTCGGGACATCCTGGAAGAAGCCAAACTCACCGCTACCAAAGATGCCAAAAAGGTAGTCATTGAAACCATTCAACGAACCGCTACCGAGCACGCCATTGAGAACTGTGTGTCTATTTTTCATATAGACAGCGATGATATCAAGGGGAAAATCATTGGTAGAGAAGGACGCAATATCCGTACCCTGGAATCGGCTACTGGAGTAGAAATTATTGTAGACGATACTCCTGAGGCCATCATCATTTCGGGGTTTGATCCCGTACGTCGCGAAGTGGCTCGTTTGTCGCTCCAACGCCTGGTACAAGATGGACGAATCCACCCAGCCCGCATTGAAGAAATTGTGGCCAAAACCACCAAAAGCATTGAAGAAGAAATCATCGAGATTGGCGAACGCACCGTCATTGATTTGGGCATCCACGGATTGCACCCAGAGCTGATCAAGTTGGTAGGCCGCATGCGTTTCCGTTCTTCTTATGGTCAAAACTTGCTGCAACACTCTCGCGAAGTGGCCAAGATTGCTTCTACGATGTGTGCCGAGTTAGGATTGAACGCTAAACTCGCCAAGCGGGCTGGTTTGTTACACGATATTGGAAAGGTGTATCCTGATGAGCCTGAGATTCCTCACGCCATTTTGGGAATGGATTTGGCAAAAAAATACAAGGAGCACCCAGAGGTATGCAATGCCATTGGAGCCCACCACGACGAAATAGAAATGACTTCCCTGATTTCGCCTATTATCCAAGCGGCCGATGCCATTTCGGGTTCTCGCCCAGGTGCACGACGCGAGGTGATGGAGTCGTATATCAAACGTTTGAAAGAGTTGGAATCATTGGCGCTGTCGTTTGACGGAGTCAATAAATGTTACGCGATTCAGGCGGGGAGAGAGCTCAGAGTGATTGTAGATGCGGAATCGGTGAATGACGAAAGAGCCAGCATTTTGTCTTATGACATTTCTCAGAAAATAGAAAAAGAAATGCAATACCCTGGTCAGATCAAGATCACAGTAATTCGGGAAATGCGCGCGGTGAGCTACGCCAAATAGCTTTTATGTTAGGTTAGTACCAAAACCTCAAACATCCCATTGAATTGCAAACCAATAACAGACATCAAGATATGACTAGCCGGACCCATCGTCCGGCTTTTTTTATGACTCAGTTGAGCTGGTGGGGGGGATTGTTGTTGCTGGTAGTTGGGGCCGTTTTCTTGCAGACCTATAGCTACGATGCCGTCACGACCAAATTGGCCCAATGGAGTGGCAAAACCGACCGACTCGACGTTTTCAGAAATCAATACCTGACTCCAACGCTTTTTTTAGTTTTTCGTTGGTCGAGTATATTCATTGCATTGGCCTTTATTTTTACCTACCGTTGGCTGCCTTGGCTCGCGTCTCGAGTAAATCAGATTTGGCTTTTGTGGATTCAACTCGCATCGATTCCATTCCAACGCTTCAGAACACTGGCAAAACCACAACAATTCATTTTACTGGCTACTTTGGCCCTATTAGTCATTATTCGGATATATCACTCCTGGCTTTTTCCCATGCAATACGACGAAGCCTTTACTTACGTTCATCTAGTCCACAAGGGGGTACTGATATCGGCTACTTATTACCCCGGCCCCAACAACCACGTATTGTTCTCCATCATTGCGGCTTTGCTAGACTGGTTACTTCCTCCATTGTTCGCTTTGCGTTTGCCTGGTTTACTCGGTAGTTTGCTGCTTTGGTGGCTATTGTGGGATTGGTTGGCCAGCAAGATTCGTTTCGAGTGGGCCTGGTTGCTCGCCACATTGCTCGTGCTCACGCCTACCCTTAGTGTATACGCGGTAACAGGGCGTGGCTATAGTTTGCAATTGATTGCCACCTTGATTGGGTTTAGGGTAGCATTGGCTCAAAAATACCTCCCTATCCATCGCCTTGCCTTTGTATTGAGTAGTGTGGTAGGTTTTTATTTGGTGCCTACTTATTTATATGTATTTATCACCTTGGTTATTTTTAAAACCAGTACAATGCTACGCACCAAAAGCAAAAACACACTGAAACATGGGGCATTGGATATGACCATCATTGTTTTCATCACCAGTACTTTATACGCACCCATCATTTTATTCAACGGCTTGGTAACAATTACCCACAATGGATGGGTACAACCCTTGGGCTTTGTGCAATGGTGCTCACATTTTCCTGCTTATTTAACAGAACTGACTCAGGCACTTTGGGGGCTTGAAGCTGGGGTGGGTAT
>CALDJV010000271.1 GCA_937899305.1 uncultured Cytophagaceae bacterium | reverse complement strand
CAACAAAAAGTATTGGATTGAAAAAGATGACCCCAATTACATTACCCAAGACCAGCTCGAGGCGCTCAATGACAAATTGGTGGCTTACAACAATCAAAAAACCAACCCCATTAAACTATATGTTTTTTTGGGAGGCTTCAAGGCCTTTCAGGTCAAAACCCCATCCCACATTGCGGGGCGCACCGAGACTCGTACCGAACACATCCGACGTCTCGTGGACGAGGTGCAAGGCAAAGATTCGAAGTACCAAACCTATTTGAAAAAGTATGCCAACCCCATCGCCAGGAAAACATTACGAAACTTGGTTACCAAAAAAATGCAGAACTCAAAATTGTGGAACCAGGCCCGGTATCAGATGTTGATGATGCTTTTTTCTCACGTGGGGCAAACCATCCAAATCAAAGCGGATTCTGCGCTGAATCTGGCAAAAACCGACCAACTCAAAGACCTTAAGACCCGCACCTTTGTATCTACGGCTTACCTGGTCACCCACAACAAAGTGCTCAAAGCCAGCGATCCGGTGGCCGCCCAACTGGTCTCCCGTCAAATCAAAAATGACCATCAAATCATTAACATTCAAAAATACCCCAACCGCAAGGCCCGCCAACAACGGCGCTTTGCCTTGGCCAAGGGAGCCATTCAAAGTGCCACCACGATTTTGACCAATCGGGCACCTTCTAAGGGTAAGCCCAGCAACCGTTTAGACCAAGTGGTTTTCAATGTAACCGATCCCGCTAACCAGAACATACAAACTGCTCAGGGGACGATAGAACCCGCCAATGGTCCGCTCAAAAATGCGACTTCAAAACAGTGGAAATTTGCCGACTATACCCATGGCAAACTCAAAGGGAAAAAGTTTAAGATTCGTTTTCCATCGGCTATTTTACACAAAGCATATCGAGAACCCGACCTGATCAAAACCGTGAAGCTGTGCATTACCGATGACCAAACCCCAGCCAGTGTATTGGATCAGCTGCAAATGAAGGTCGCTTACCAGGATTTTTTTAAGGTAGCGAAAGAAGAGGTGTTGCTTTGGGTACACCTGGATGCCCAAGGACAGGTAAAAAACAACGCCCTGCAGGTGTGGTTTCACCCCGATGCTTTGTTGGGTTACATTGACAAGGAATACGCCCGCAATGATTTTGCGGGAAGATTTGTAAAAGATATGGTCACGGTGATGCAAGACTTGGCTAATCGTTACCTGGACAACGGCTTGTATTTCAATCGTTTGGTAGACAAGGCCATTCAGGCTGCCATAGCAGTATTGGATAATTTGATGATCCCCAAGCGGTTTTGGGATCAAACCGACCCCGATTATGCTTTGGGTTTTTTGGAGGTATGGCCCGCATTGCAAGCTAAAATTACCGGGATTTTTGGGATGTACAATGCCTTTGTGGAAGAAGGCAAAGCGATTGTACAAAATGCCGAAAGCATCAACAATGGTTTTCGGGACATTTTGCAGTTTCTTCGGAGCAGCGAAGAACGCGAAGAAGTGCTCAACTTGGTGGTTACTTTGTTGGAAACTTTCAGTTTTGAAGAGATTGGCCGAACCTTGGTGCAAACGCTTTCCAATACCTTGTACGAAAAGATCAATTACTACGAAAACCGTCTGAAAAGTCTCCAGGATCAAAATCTGGCTCCGGCTACTCAAAGTTATCTGGAGACGATGATTTTCTACAAGACGATTTTGATCTTCAACCCGTTTAGCAAGGGCAAAAAGCTGCGCGACTTTTTTAAAAACCTGCGTACCAACTTCAAAAAACAGGCCCAGCGCATGTTGAGGAATCACGGGGCCAAACTGGAAATTACCAAGGTTGGAACAGGCTACCAGGTGAAGCAGGTGCCCCGAAAGGCGACCCGAAAGTACCGCCGCAAAAGCCGGGGGAACAAACCCAAAGAAATGGTGTTGGCCAATGGTTTGGTAACTGACGAGGTACTGAAGGTGAACTTTACCCGTGCGGCCAAGCGCTACACTCCCAAATCGAAGGTGTACGGGGCCTTGTATACTTACCTGACGCGGCCCACCCCCCGGCCCAAGGCCACGATTACGGGCATATGGGTCAAAACTGGCCACCAAGGGGTAGATACCTGGGCCCGTAGCAAGGGTTTTAGTCGGGAAGAAGCAGCGACCGGAGGCAAAAAGTATTTGAAGATGACTTACGTGGTCACCCGGAAGGAAACCACCAAGAACAATGCAGAGACCAACAATACAGCGTCTAAGGTGATTACTTTGGAGGTGTTGAAAAAGAAGGGAGACCGAAACGCTTTGGCGACGGCTATGTATGTTTCCAAGCTCAAAACCTTGAAAATCCAATTGAAAGCCAACCAGGACAAAACCGGGGTGTTGAATGCCCTATGGGATAAATTGACCAAGGGCGCCCGCCGACAAGAGGTCAATGTGGTGTATACCAAGGAGCGGGGAGACCTCAATCATTTTTCGGGTTTGTCGGCGAATGCCACTCAGCAAGACCTCAACCGTCGGGGAGCCCGTACCAGTATTGGTCCCTGGGCCAAAGACAAAGGCTATGTGTATACTTTGCTGAGTCGAGGAAAAAACAGAACTTCGGGGAATCAAGGAAGTATCACTCAAGTTCGTTTTGCGAAAACGGCTTGTTTTGTGGCGGGGACTAAAGTGTGGTTGCATGATCATCGTCAAGTAAATATTGAAGAGATACATCCTTATGACACAGTGAGAGCTTTTGATACCAATACTCAACAAGAAGTTTTAGGGGTGGTCACCCATTCTATGATGAAGCAAGCTTCTATCCTCATAGGTGTCTATACTACTATTGATACACTGTGGGTAACTCCCGAACATCCTTTTTACATCAATGGTCAGTGGATACCTGCGGGAAGGCTTAAAAAAGGTCAACGATTAACCCTGCTTAACCAGAGTAGTATACTCGCTAGTAAAACCCAACATTTGCTCTATTCCAAAGGAGTATATATTGATAGTATTGTCACCAAAGATACCTTGGTGACTGTATATAATTTTACTGTAGCCAACCACCATAACTACTATGTGGGGAGTGTGGGGACACTGGTGCATAATGGTGGTTGTACTACGGATTCGTACACAAGAGCGTTAGAACTAGAAGAATTGATTGATTTGCATTTTATTGCTAAGGTTCGAGCATTGACTGTAGGTGTAGCTAGAGCAGAGAAAAATAATGAGGAAGTTTACCTTATAACGATAAATTCTCCTATGATGAAACGAAAAACAGAAACTAAAAAAATTACAGTTCTACAGCAGATGCAAACTGAATTAAAGAACGATAACGAAATTGTTGTGACTGTGACACAAGATCCAGATGAAGGTCATGCAGAAGAAAATTTAGTTTATTTTGCAAAACTAAATGGTTATCGTATTATTGAAATTGATGCATCAAAACATATTTGTATTGATTGTGAGAATTTGATTAAACAAAATCAAATAACTACCAAAACTCCATTTTCTGGTAAAAAATCGACAAAACGGCGAGATTAGAAATAAATTATAGAATTA
>CALDJV010000270.1 GCA_937899305.1 uncultured Cytophagaceae bacterium | reverse complement strand
TTCAAATAGTAATTTCCTTTTTATAAATATACGAGCGGAACAATGTAGCAATAGAGCCATTTAACAATGTAGCAATGAGCCGAAGGCGGAACAATTTAACAAATACTTGCGTGAATGCCTTCGTTTGTAAAGCGTTTCTACTGAGTAAATAAAACCTATGAATCAAGATTTTAATGTAAGTACCGAAGGGGTATTGATTCTTGTGGGCCAATCAGGTCTAAAGAATTATTACCAGGACAAGCCCTTTGATTATGACTATCCTAAGGGCATATTACCGCTCATGAATCAAGGAATCGCCTTGATCATTACGACCGAAAGTGGCGATGAAGTATGTGTAAAAGTTGCCCTCGTTGCACCTCCCAATATTTCTGATTTTCAAGATTTGGGTACGTATCAAATGGAAGTTCACCCGCAAGATACTTTATACCTGTTGGATCACGCCACCTTTACCCAAATTTGCGATTGGCACCAAGGCAATATCAATCAATACGAGTTTGACGACACTTACAATCCCAAGGTAATCATACAAGACATCTCCCCTGGTTGGTATCGGGTACAGGCCTACGGCAAAACCTTAGACGATTTTGAGGAAAAGGAGTGTTACCTGGAAATGGTCTTTGTATTTACCTCTATTGACCAACCCGCAACTACAGTGCTGCACGACGTGATGGCCATTTGACCAAACCCAACTTGGCTATTTTTTCTTTCTGGATGCATATTCCAGCCACACTTCATCAAATGGAGACTTGTGCTCTCCCATTTTGGGACGGTAACCAGGCATGAGTCGGCGAAATTTTCTCAGGTAAAGTTTGCTCTTTTTGGGCTGATCTGTCCATATGGAAGCCATAAAAAGCAGCTTATAAGCTTCAACCTTTATTTTGTGATTATGCACCTTGAGACAATCTTGTAACAAGGAATCCAAGTCGTTCAAGCGTCCGGTTTCGTAAGCAATAGTGGCCAATTTTAGTTTCTTCTGACACTCGGCTGTATTCACTTGAGCCTGAACAAAATGCCCGATAAATACCATAGCCAAGCAACAAAGTATTTTTAGAGTAGAAAGCATGAGGTAATAGGAATCTGTGTTTTGAAAAATGATACAGTAAAAGCTTTGGTGAGGATTCCCCAAATTTAAACAAAAAAAGCAAGTATTTTACTTAGGCAATGCACTTGTTTGGCTGATTTTTCTAGTACCCATCTTTTTGCGGTCTGCCTATCTCAATAGCAGGATCGCTTTGATGATATGCATCAATCTTGAGTTTTAAATAAAGTCAATAAACGCGGCTGTCCATTGGCCAACACATCTACTTGAATCACACTAAAAAGATCATTCACTTCCTCCAATGAGTCCAGTTTCATTTCTTGCAAAATGGTCTCATCATTCATTTTAATCGTATAACCATAGCGTAAAATCACCTCTGATATGCCTTCTAATGGAGTAAAATGGAGCTCCTGAGGTGTTTTCTTAGTGGCTTTTATCCCATTGTATCCATCAGTAAATGAATTGAATAACTCCAATACTCCAGTATTTTGCACAAGTTGTAAAATCAGCAATCCTTGCTCATCCGGGTAAATAATTTCTTCTTGTTCGTCATACTCCCCATAGTACTGCAGTTGGTTCGCCTTGGTGCTCAACTTGATGTTACGATACACATCTGATTCATGAAATGTAAAACCCAATTGAGGTAGTTCAGCTGGTGGTATTTCTTCCGAAACCTTGAGTAATTTCAAGGGGCCAGTAAATTGATAGGTTTTTATTGACTCTGACAACATTTGTTCTGATTGGGTAAATACCACACTGTCTTCCTCGGTATAGGTTTGTACTACCAAGCTATAAAATAACTTTCTGAGTCTTGGAGATAACCCTTCTACATCAATTATATGTACCTGCCCTTGAAAAGTTTTTATTTTAACTTCTTGTTGGTTTGAGTTTGTATTTTCTTCTATCTCAACAATATCCTCAATATTAATTTTGATAAGTTTAGGCTTATCAAAATAAATCAAGGCAAGAGGAGTAAAACAATAAAGTATTTGCGCGGTTTCGATATGGCCATATACCAATTCTCTTTTATCTAGT
>CALDJV010000269.1 GCA_937899305.1 uncultured Cytophagaceae bacterium | reverse complement strand
TATTTTCACCTGAACTTTGTAACTGGTATTTATTAAAAATAAACAAATTTTTGACCTGCGAAAGGTCAGTTATTAATACTAAGGAAATTCTAAATCAACCGTCATGTCCACCTCATATTCAAGTTCCTCCATCTCTTCCGCCAACGTTTTTTTCTTTTTAACTACAATCGCCTCGATGGGTTGAGGCGGGGGAGGTGCGATTACCTTAGTCGTGACTTTCACTGGTTCCAATTGATTGATATTGGCCTTGTTGATCTCTAAATCAATCTTTGACATGTCGTCGTAAGTAGTCCACTCAAACGCCAAGGTGACCCAAGATAGCGTGATCAACAAACCAATATTAAAGTACAGATTACTTTTACGATGAATATCTACTCGGGGGTTTTTCTTGAATTCCATAACATTTATCTTTTAGGTATCACCTATTTTATATTGCTCTTAATCTTTGTTTTAGTCAAAGAAAACATGACTGGGATGGTGAGTTTTTGACCAATGATGGCGCCATCCATTTTGGCAGGTAACCAGTTTACATCTACCGCCTTGATTGCTCTAATCGCCTCCTTGTCACAGGCCTCATCCAAACCCTTTAGAATTTTAAATTGCGTAAGCGATCCATCTGGCTTAATTTTAAAGTTTACGAATACCCGCCCCTCAATGCCTTTGCGTTGCGACTCAATGGGATAACGAAGCTCTTTGGACAAACGCTTATAAAACAACCCTAATCCCCCTTCTATTCCAGCAAAACGATAACTATCATCGCCTTGGTCCATTGAAATCACCTTGGGCGTGCTATTAGAGAAAGTAAATAACATGATGGCCATCAAAGGTACCAACAGAAATATCTTCAAAAACTTATAACCAGGGCTACGCAACTTTTCCATCATTGCCAATCGCTTTTTGATTTCAATTTGGTTAAAGTTGTGGGTCAATTGTAAACCCATTTGTTTGAATAATGACTGCACCAGCAACTTTCCATAATCTTTCACTGAGGTTTCTTTGAGTACCGCTGCATCGGCAATAAATTCGTGATGGTATTTAAGCGAACGATCATACAAATAAACGATTGGATTGAACCAGAATATGATTTTTATCAACTCCATGTACATCACATCCCAGCTGTGCAAATCACGAATATGGGTCAGCTCATGATTGATAATTTTGGTACGCTCATTGGGCGTCAATTCCTTGGTATTATCCCAAAACAAATAACGCATAAATGAAAAGGTCGGAAGCTTGCCTTCAGTGTTGATTAGCTTATAGTCCATTCGAACCTTCACCTCGCTACGTCGAATAATTCGGACAAGTCGAAACATGCGCCATCCAAAGCGAAGCGTCATCAAGAACATCATGACTAGGTAGACTGTCAATAAAATGGTCCCTATACTAAAAGCATTGGTGACTGTATCCAGCGTTTGGCCTACCTGAGTAGCTCCCACTGATATGTTCTCCAAGGTGACCACAATCGTTTTTTCAGAAGCCGCTGGAGTAAGTTCAAACTCAAGCAATGGAATGGTGACCGCCAAAAAAGAGGAGGCCAACAAATAAAAACGGTTACGTTGAAAAAATGTATCGTGTCTTAGAAAGAGAAAATACACTGAATAAAATAAGAAAAGACAAACCGACGATTCTATGAGATAATTGAACATGGGTACGAAGTTAGTATAGAATATAGTGTTTTATTCACCTGATTTACCAAGCATGATGACCCTGCATTGGTTGGTTAACCCCTAATAAATGATTCATTACTCTTTTGGTTTCCCTGCTTGATCCAAGAGTAATACCTTACCTAAAACCTGATTGAAAACTTATTATTTCGTGAATGCTAATGAGTACTTGTTATTGGCTTTTTTGTTCGGGATTACTTGCCTCATGTTCTTCCGCATACTTCGCCAATTCCTCAAAATTATCTAAGTCAATATTGTTTTGTTTGACAAAAAAGGATACCATTTTCTCAAACGACCCTCCAAAATACCTTCCAATAAAGCTATTGAGATAAAAATTACTGTAATTGCTTTTATCCACCAAAGGAAAATATTCGTGCGTTTTACCGTACGCTTTGTGCCCTACAAACTTTTTATCTTCTAAAATTCTCACAATTGTCGAAACCGTATTGTAGGCGTATTTACCACCATCAGGTTTTGGAGGAAGTTGCTTGATAATATCTTTCACAAAAGCCTTTTTGAGTTTCCATAGCACTTGCATGACTTGCTCTTCAGCTTTTGTAAGCTCCTTCATTTGTTTTTGATCTTTTGTTTTCATCGTTTTTTGCGCAAAATTTTGAATAGGTGTAAATATAAAACTAAGCAAGTAGTTTTCAAACTACCCGATTAGTTTATTAACTAATAAAATAAATATAATGTATTTTTAGCACAAAAAATATTAGCAATTGCGCTTTTATCTATACGAAAATTCTAATTCGATGGTTTTTCAAAACACGATACTTGGCAAAAGCAAACAAACCCCATACAAATCATTCATTTACTGTACCAGGCTACTTCAGGTATTAGACAATTGTAACCTGATAAAGGTGGTAGGGCATCCTCAAAAATCCGCCATAAAATTTATTAAATTTGCAGTATGCAAAAGAAAACTGAGCAACAAAGAACTGAATTGAAGGATTTGGGTGAGTTTGGGTTGATTCACCGTATTCAACAGCAATTTACTCCCAAGCATCCCGAGAGTATTTTGGGCATAGGAGACGATGCCGCAGTCATAGATACGGGTGCCGATACTTACACCCTGATGTCTACCGATATGTTGGTAGAGGGTATTCATTTCGATCTTAGCTATGTTCCTCTCAAGCATCTGGGTTACAAAGCGGTAGCTGTCAATGTATCTGATATTGCCGCTATGAATGGTACCCCAAAACAATTTACCGTAAGTTTGGGGTTGAGTAACCGTTTTCCCTTGGAAGCAATAGATGAGCTGTATGCTGGAATCAAACACGCTTGTGATAATTACAATATAGATTTGGTAGGAGGCGATACTACTTCTACCCGAACTGGCTTGGTAATCTCAATTACTGCCATAGGAGAGGTACCCAAAGATCAAATTGTATATCGTAAAGGTTGCAAAGAGAATGAATTGATTTGTGTAAGTGGTGATTTGGGAGGAGCCTATATGGGACTACAGGTGCTGGAAAGAGAAAAACAGGTATTTATGGCCAATCCAGACATGCAACCAGAGCTAGATGGCAAAGATTATATTGTGCGTCGCCAACTAAAACCCGAAGCTCGTACCGACATGATTTATGAATTGAGAGAATTGGGAGTCGTACCCACCTCTATGATAGATATTTCGGATGGGTTGGCTTCTGAACTCATGCACCTTTGCTCACAGTCAGAGGTAGGAGCCATTTTGTACGAAGAGCACTTGCCCATTGCCAAAGTAACTTACGATACATCGGTAGAGTTTAACATCGACCCTACTACTTCGGTATTGAATGGTGGAGAAGATTACGAGCTGCTCTTTACGATCAAGCAAGAAGATTACGATAAAATCAAACAAAATGCGGAAATCATTGAAATTGGTTATGTACTCCCTAAGGAGAAAGGGGTAGTATTGAAAACCAAAGGAGAGCAAATTGTACCCATCACTGCCCAAGGTTGGAAACACTTCTAAAGTTAATTTAATATTAACTAATTGTAACCTGTATATTAACTCCACGTAAAACATCATGAGAATCCTGTAGCATTCTCATTTCATTAAAAGTTTTAATAGACCAGACTAGAGTTCTTAACTCTGGCCTGGTTTTTTTGATATGTCCAATACTTGGCTAAGTGCTGGTGATACCACAAAACCAGTTAACGTTGTACCCATAATCATAAAAATCATTCTAAACAATTTTTTGGGAGGTGTTAAAAAGGGATGGTGAAATCAAAAATGAGAGAAAAGCTTAGTCAGGTTCGATCTATATGACTTGAACGCCAATAGCTATATATCAAATTCAATAAAAAAATCATTGGCTCACTGAGTACTTAACCTTAAACACAGTGAACACAATGATTTTATTAAAAGAAAACTTTTTCAAAGGTGCTTTTGATTACTTAATATCCCATGTATGTATCATTGACCACTCGTTTTCCTATTTTACTCAAGTTTGATCGGTCGTTGATCACTCTATATTTCCTATGTAGTTGATCACTCGTTTTTCCTATTTACGCAAGTTTGATCGGTCATTGACTCGTTTTGAACCAAGCTCAAAACATAATGAGTACAATGCGCTTTCAGGATAAAAATCTTTTTTGTCACTTGTCACTCTATATTTCCTTTACGTTGACCACTCATTTTCCTGTAAGTAAGTTTGATCTATTAATCACTGGCTCACTGAGCGCCTCACTCGACACTTGGTAAGCACAATGTGCTTATCAAAAGGGAATTGTGCTTTAAAAACACTATTCATCACTTAGTAACCCATATCCCCTACCTGATCACTCATTCTCCTATTCATCATTGTGTCTTCTCGAGCTTCCACTAAAAACCCGGTGAAGCCGATGATTTGTTGATTTAGAGGAATGGTTTCTACGCAACATACTACCTTTGACCACTTATTCATCCGCTATGCTTGTTCAATCTGATCACTAATTTCCTTTACTAAGTTTGATCTTATTAGCATATGATGATAAAAATCGATTGATCACCTTTTTATTTACTTTGGTAATTTTGTTTTAATAACAAGGTTTCATCCAGTTTCATGTCCTTGCTTGAATTGTGCATCAATGACTGTACTTCATTATACAGTCTAATTTTTCAATGTATTGTGTTTAGTTAAAATTATCCTGAATAATACCTTTACAATATCAGTTTTATAGTTAGTTTAATTCACTTATTTAAATCATTCAACCAATTTGGTGAATGAATATGATGCAAATAAAAACAATCGATGGCAGAATCACTTGGACATATCTTGCAAAAACTTGGTCATATCGTTCACACAAAATAAACCACTCATAATCAATGATTTATAAAACTGAAAAAGAGAGAAAAAAGAGAAAAAACGGCTAAAACTTGTCTAAATGCTTCTGATTGTACTAGGAGTTACTCCGTATTTTTTCTTAAAAGCATTGGTAAAATGTCCAGGATGACTGTAGCCTAATAGGTGAGCAATTTCGGAAGTGGGTTTATCGGTATAGCGAAGTAGGGTACGGGCTTTTTCCATTTTGAAATCTAATAAAAATCCAAAAATAGTATTATTGAAGACTTCTTTGAAACCCTTTTTAAGTTTAAAATCATTGGTGCCTACCATCTTGGCCAATTCATAAATCGTAGGAGGATTGTCTACGCGGGCTACCAATATTTCTTTAGCTTCATGAATTTTATGTAGGTCTTTGGGGCTATTGATGATTTTTTTTGTTTTAAGTACAGGTAAATTCTGAGCTTGTTCTACCTGTAAGGCCAGCAACTCTAATACCTTGGCCTCGATAAAAATACGCTGTAGATTTCGATCCATAGGTTGGTTGAGTAACTCATGAATGATCATGCGCATTTCAGGAGTAATCGGTAAATTGGCATCACCCAAAGTAGTAGGTTCTTGACGAAGTACTTTCTCATAAAAATCGACCAATAAACCAGGGTAACGACTTACCAATTGTTCAAAGTATTCGAGCGTAAAGCTGATCTCAAAGTTTTTGTAATCTTGTTGACCTTGAAAGTTGAACACACCACTTTTACTAGGAGTATAACACAACGACTGTTGATTCTCCTGCATGATCACCTCCTCTTTCATGTCATCTATTTTGCCGTGCGCACTTCCCTGGAGCTGAAAACTCATCTCTATGACATCCTCATCAGCAGTGCCTCGAATACGTAAATCATCGTTGAAACTAAATACTCCTCCCAACAAATATATCCCATTGAGGTTATACTGTTTAAACTTACCGTTGCCAAACCCAAAGTCCAGTGCTCCTCCATCTCGGTAAACATTGGGATCGGAAGCTGGAACCACTGGTAAATCAAACTCGTGCAGAGTTTCGGGGAGTTGATCGACGTGTAAGCTAAACTTCATAGGTACAGAGGGGGTTTTTGCATAAAAATCCTGATAGCGTAAGTAGTACTCCGTTTAACGTAAACAGATTACAGGAGTTTATGGTAAATTTACATATATATTTAGGTTTTCAACAACAATTATTCCCATATAATCGAACACTGACATGCGACATAGTTCTGATCAATTGACTGCCAAACAGTCATCCTTATTGTTCCAAAAAGGCATCCAGCCGAGGCAAAACACCAACTTTTTACCTCCTTATAACAGTACGTTGGCCGCTCAATTGGGTGTTTCACTAGATTATGGCGTATTGGATGAAATTGTAACCAACTTTATCCATCAAAATCCTACTGGTACCATTATCAACCTTGGTGCAGGGTTAGACAATCGTTTTTTTCGTCTAGACAATGGCTACATTCAGTGGTATGATATAGATGTACCCGAAACGATCGAGTTAAGACATACATTTTTTGAAACCAATGAACGCTATCAGTTGATTCCTTCTAATATTTTTGGAAAAAACTTGCTCAAATACCTTCCTACTACTTCTAATAGCTTGATTATCATCGAGGGTTTGGCAATGTATTACCCTGAACATAAAATCAAAACTTTGGTTCAGAACATTTGCCGTCATTATAGTTCTTGCGAAATTATTCTGGAGGTCATTCATCCAGCAGTAATGGACAGCATCGCTTATGCTACGCCAAACTTACCTCTAAAATGGGCCGTCAGTGACCTCAATAAAGTAGAAAAGTGGCACAAAAAGCTGTTTTTAGCGCAAGAGTTTCACCATCTATCAAACGATTCTACTCTCCAAAACCGATACTTTCATAACATTGCTCAACCACAAGAAATGATTAAGCTGGGACATTTTAAAGTGGGGTAATGATAGTTGGTAGTTTTGTTTAGTCGATAGTCAATGGTCCAATGCTGTTTCCTTAAGAATTCTCGAGGCAAAATCATTGCTTCGCTCGCGGGTGGGTAGACAGCATGGACGGAGGGGGCATTGGCTTTGCGCGCTAGCATATGCTGTCGAGGGTTTTTTCCTTTATTTCCCTTGCATCATACAAAAGGAAAAAATGAAGCCGCCGGAGGCAACCGAGCCAAAAGCAGAGAAAATAACCTAAAATATCCATTTATTCTTATGTATTGCCTGTTTAATCAGCTAAAATAGAAATAATTCAATAAGCGATTATTACCGACAAGATATTAGTTTGTTAAGGAAACAGCATTGGTCAATGGTCCATAGTCCACGGTCCATAGTTTTACGTCGCTTGGCGAAACAATTTAAGATTAGCTTCGCAGAGCTCCCTTTGGTCGATTCTTCCTCCGTCAGGAGAGCTGTAACAATACAAATAAATCATCGCTTTGCGCAACAATTGAACAATGAGCGTAGCGGAACAATAAAACCATAAAAAAGAAAAAGCCATCTGCCAGTAAAATGATTACTAACTAATGGCTTTCTTATTATATACATTGAATAATTACCTAAAAACTCGTTTTGCTGGAAGGTGATACCACATCGTCGTGCCAGCGATCTACCAACAGGTCGTCTATCTTCCCCCCAGGAGGCAAGCTGATAATTGGAAAGTCGTTTCCACCAGGCATACCACCATCATCATCATTGTTAGGTGGATAGTCGTTTCGTTTGATAATCGAACGAATCATTACCCAAGTAATTAAAGAGAAACATACCAGACAAATCACAAAATATATCAGTACCGTCATACAGCAGGTAATTAAAAAAATCGGGGTCTTAAACTAAAATCAGGGAATATGATTAAATTGCCATTTTTCATATGGCATTTATCATTATTTCTAAAATAAATAATAATATATAAAAAACCAACGAATCGTATTGGATAATGTTTAGAAAAACCCTTGCCAATTGGCCAATTGCCGGAAGAAATTGGGGATTACATTGGGTACAAAAGCAATGGTCGTGGCGATTCCAAACAATGCTCCAAACAAGTGAGCTTCATGGCCAATATTATCGTTCCCTTTTTTGCCCATATAGTAAGAGTAAAACAAATACCCGATACCCAATACAAAACCCGGAATTTTTAGAAAAGGAATGAAAATAATTCCCAAGTTTTGGGTAGGAAAGCACAATATGTATACAAATACAATCGCTGATACTCCCCCCGAAGCCCCTAAGGCATTGTATCCAGGATTACCCCGGTATTTGAAATAGGCTGGAATACTAGAAATAGCAATGGCAACCAGGTAAATGGCCAAAAATACGAAACTCCCGTATCCAGGAAACACCAAACCATAAACGATTAACTCCACATGACGAGCAAAAAAGAACAACGTGAGCATGTTGAAAAACAGGTGCATCCCCCCTCCATGGATAAATCCAGAAGATAGGAAGCGATAATATTCACGACGGCTCTCAATCACATAAGGATTGAATATCCATTTGGACTTGAACAGTTTGTTTCTATCAGCATACAAGCTAATTCCTACGGTGACCGCAATGATGATGGTGGTAAAGTATATATCACCATTGGGTTTAAAAAAATCATTCATACTTCTTTAAGTTTGATAGGTTTGGTTTATGGTAGTTTGTCCTCTTAAATATAATAAATTTTGGCCAAACCTTATGCTACTAAACCTGAAATCCCCCTCTATCGATCCCGATTCATCAATTGAACCGTAAAACTTCGCAATACATTTTTGGCTTCGGTATGGGCCTCAATCGCTGCCAGTTGGTCTAGTCCCGTATCGAAATATTGGTTCATTTTTGCTTCAGTCAATGTCTTGATACCCAATTCATTGTAGATTTCAGTGACTGCCTGTACTTTTTCAGTTTTATCAAACTCTTTGAGGCTCAGCCAATGTTCCAAAGCTGTTTTGGTTTTGCCTTCGGCTCGTTCCAAGGCATTGATCAACAAAAAAGTTTTTTTGTTGGCAATAATGTCCCCCCCTACTTGTTTGCCAAACTTGGCGGCATCGGCATACACATCAAGCAGGTCGTCCATCAATTGAAAGCCTACTCCCACATTTACCCCAAACCCATTGAGCAAGTCAGTAGAAGTTTCGGAAGCATTGGCCACAATACCTCCCAACTCAAGGCTAAAACCCAGCAAAACCGCAGTCTTCAGGCGAATCATATCCAGATACTCCGTCTCTCCTACTTGGTCGCGGGTTTCAAAATTCATATCCAGTTGTTGTCCTTCGCATACCTCAGCTGCGCAACGATTGAACTTGCGAATGACCCGCTTGAGGTGTTGGCTATCTATGTCTAGTAACAATTCGTAAGCTTGTACCAACATGACATCTCCCGAAAGAATACCTGTATTGGCATTCCACTTTTCGTGAATCGTAGGTTTGCCTCTACGAAGCGGTGCCTCATCCATGATATCGTCGTGTACCAGGGTAAAGTTATGAAAAACCTCTACTGCCAAAGCTGGTTTGAGCGCTCGGTTCTCTATTTTTTGATTTTCCTTCTGATGATCAGATTCGAACAATGCATATCCCAATAAGGTCAGCAAAGGACGCATTCGCTTCCCTCCCAGGCTCATGATATAGCGAATGGGTTCATACAATTCCTGAGGATGATCGCCGTAATTCAAGGCGGCTAACGACTGATTAATTTCGGCTTGTAGCGTTTTAATATCCATACAAATTGATTCGAGATCGGGTAAAAATAATGAATAACGATTGGTTTTGATGAGCGAAAATAGTGGGCGGCGCTCCAAATAGAAACTAGCCAATCACATTTTTGTTGAAAAAAACCACAAAGTAGGCTAACTAATTATAAATGAACCAGAAATAAACTTCCTGGGGCCAGCAATTTTTTCAAAATATTTTTAAATTAAACCAGTATTGCAATAGATCCATTATAAACACTGACGTTACGCAGTTTATTCTAAATTCGCTTGTTTTGGTGATTATATAGCTAAATGGTTCGTGGTGTGCTGTGGAACCATTTAGCCATAAAATTTAAAGGGACACAAAAGACATGCGTAACATCAATAAATAATTTAAAACCAGCAATTTTCTTGATCCTGAGGCTATGGAGGTCTGTCGGGTCTGCATAAAACTTGATTGTCAAACTATCTCTTCTGAATAAAATATGGCCGATAAAAAACTCTTCGCCTTGTGTGTAGGCATCAACGAGTATCCGTTAGGTACAAGTAATCTGGCGGGGTGTGTCAAAGACGCTGAAAACTGGAAAAATCACCTTGAAACACATTTTCAGCATCTTTCACCAGAAATATTACTACTCAAAAATGAAGAAGCCAATCGCCAAGCTTTTATTGAGACATTTCGTCGACACTTGGGCCAGGCAAGAGATGGAGACACCGTTTTTTTTCATTATAGTGGCCATGGTTCGCAGGAAAAGGTTGCTACTGCCTACACCGCCTATTTTAAAGACAGCGAAGGCAAAGGTGAAACCTTGGTACTCAGCGATAGTCGGCAAAAAGATGAACAAGGCCGTATGATTGGTCACGACCTGGCCGATAAAGAACTAGGGCAGTTGCTCATGGAGTTGAGTCACGAAAAACCGCAGCTTCATGTGGTGGTTTCATTGGATTGCTGCCATGCAGGGTCTGGAACCAGAGATACCAAAGTACTGGCTGATGCGCGTCTTACTGGAGACCGAACCAACCAACCTAGGCCATTAGAAACCTACCTTCCTGAAATTTTCACTGGAAATGAAATCAGCATCCCTACCAGTAAACATGGGTTATTGGCTGCTTGTAGTGAAGTACAAAAAGCTTGGGAGACCAACACTGGCAGCGGTTTGTTTACCTCTAGTATCATGCAGGTATTAGAAAAACAGGGCCCAACGATTTCCTACGCCGACTTGTACCTGAAAACCCGAAACAAAATGCGGGAAATCACCCAAATTCAAGACCCACAACTTGAGTCCGTAGAACGGTTCAACACCACTCAGGCTATATTTATGGGTGAAACCATTGCTGGACATCATAAATACGCTCGAAAAATTTATCAGGTAGACAATCGTTGGATGCTCAACTTTGGATTTGCTCAAGGAATGCCCAGCGATCAGATAACTGAGTTGGAATTATTTAAAGATGAACAGGCGCTATTGAAAAACCATTCATTGGGTAATGCCCGCACTACTACCATTCTCACTGATAAATCGGAAGTAGAAATTAGCCAAGGGGATGCTACTGGTTTTTCTGAAGAAATGATCGCCTTGTTTCTCACTCCCCCTTTGGTACCTTTGACCGTATTTGTATATGGTGAAGCAGCTGGTTATGAGGCCCTCAAAACAGCATTTGACCAATATGATTCGTTGTATTTTGAACTCAACAGAGTGGACGAAACTGAGGAGTATACTTTTGAGCTGGAAAATCTTACAATTCCTTACTATACCAGAGTAAGGGTACTCGATCAATCAGGCAAACAGCTCACTCCCAAGCCTGGGGATTATCAGTTTGCGGTATTCGGAGGGCAAATATTTTTGTTGGACGAGAACAGTCGCTTGATACAAGGGATGGTACACGGTTATGATGACCAAGCCAGTATCAAAACGCTCTTTGAGCTCTTGGATGATATAGCCAAATGGGAAAACCTGGGTAAGCTTCGTAATAAATCACCCAAGTTGAACCCTCTCGACATTGACTTTCATATTTATGATGCAGATGATCATAAGATGGAAGATATTGATGAGTTGACTACTTATTTTACCATCAAGGAGGAAGAACCGACGGGTGAAGTAGACAAGAGAAACGATGATGAAAAAGAATGGCAGGGCTTTCAATACGCGCTCAAAGTCAAAAACAATACGGCTCAAAAACTCTACTTTGCCCTGATATATCTAGACGAAAACTACGAAATCTCTACCCTTTTCAATGAACCCATTGCCCACGATTTAACGACTGCTACTACGCTGCTTAAAAACGAAACCTGGATAGATAGTGTCACTCAACATGTTTACAATGAGAAACTAGACACGTTTTTTTCTAACCAAAGTACCATGATTTTCAAGCTCATTGTGAGTACTGATCGTTTGGATGATTTTGCCCTGGCCCAAGAAGCCATTGATATTGGCTACCTCCACCAAGGACGCGGATTGAAAACACGTTCTAAAAACCCAATCAAAAGCAAGGTAAGAAACGACTGGTTTACCAAAACAATTACCATTCACACCATCCGTCAACGTTCTAAAGTAGGCCAAAATGATTTGGTACTTGGCAACGCAGCACAGTTGGCCATCAAAGGCAATGCGTATATCTCAGCGCAAGCACAACTCAGTGCTAGTAATAAGGGAAGCCGTAGCACTACTCATCCTCACTCATTATTAACCAACTTGCTGCCAACAGGCACTGGAAGCCTGGTCGACCTTGGTGGTCCAACAGGGAACCTCTCCATCTTGGAACTCAATGACATCAAAGGAATAGACAAACTTGCTGGAAACCCCATCGAACTCACCTTACAAGAAAAGGTTGCTGATGACGAACTGTTGCTTCCTTTTACCCTCGATGGCGAACATGTATTTTCCATAGGCGATACCGAAACTATGGAAAATGGACAAACCCATATTGTCATTGACGAAGTGCCTCCAACAGAAGAGGGAAGCCGTAGTACCAATGTTGGTCGTTCGCTCAAATTGGCGTTCTTCAAAATGGTACTTAGGCGTCATCCTGATAAACTTTACCAGTTGGCTTGGGTAGAATATTTGAATACTCAAGGCAAAACGGGGCAAGAAAAAATTGATCGCCATCAAGATAGTGATGAGGTAACCAAAAAAGTAGCCCAAGCACATAAAGTTTTGCTGCTGTTACATGGTATTGTGGGAGATACCGAAGATATGGCCATTGCGGTAAAGGACCTGGCAACTGAAAAGGGTTATGATTTGGTGTTGAGCTTCGATTACGAAAACTTGAACTCTTCTATCGACAAAGACATCTCCTGGTCGTTGAAAGACCAGCTCGAGCGGGTGGGTTTCAAGGCGGATGATGGCAAAGAATTACACATTTTGGCCCAAGGCATGGGCTGCCTGGTAGCACGCTGGATGGTAGAGCGTCGAGGAGGGAATACCTTTGTAGACCGGATGATTTTGGTTGGACCGCCCAATGCCGGATCAATCCTTGGTACTCTGGAAGCTTACCGCCGCCTTACTACAGTAGTGCTTGGTGTTGCGGTGAATGTATTGCTGCCTTTGGTGGGTTGGGCCAGTGGCTTGTTCAAAAACATCCAAAAAGCAATGAAACAAGGTCAAAAGCTCACTACCACCTTGGGTGAAATGCACGAAGGTTCGGCTTTTATTCGCGACCTGAACGATAGTGATGACCCTGGTATACCTTACGATATTATTGCGGGAGATGTGCGCCAATATGAACCTATCGATGGCAGTAATTTTTCTACATATCAAGAAAAACTGGCCACCAAACTGGGCACTTTTGTCAACGGAAACAATGCCCACGATCTAATTGTGGATTATGACTCTATGAAACGGACAGGTAAAAATAGCCAGGTCACCATTACCAAGGTAGCTTGCCATCATTTGAATTATTTTCAGGAAAAAACCAGTTTAGAAGCCATTCACCGTCTCTTATAATGACTGACTTCCAACATTTCATCGTCATCTTATTATTTGTTGATAACTTGTTGCTTTTATTTTGTATCTCGTTGTTACACGTTTTAGTCTGAAGATCAAAAAAAATGAACACCCCTATACGTATAGAATTACCCACTATTTTTGGGATGAAAACGGTCAATGCCTATTTGTTCTTGGAGCCCACCCCTACCCTGATTGATTGTGGCGAACAAACTGATAAATCCTGGCAGGTATTGCAACAAGCCTTGGCTAAACATCATCTTACCATTCAGGACTTATCCAGAGTCATCATTACCCACGCTCATGTAGACCACATTGGTATGGCGGGTAAAATTGCAGCCGAAAGTCCTAAAACCGAAATTTGGGTCTCGGAGTATGCTTATAACTGGGCGGTTAATCCTGCCAAAATGAACAACATCCGTCAACAGGTCATGCAAGAATACATGCAGTTGTTTCCCCAATTTGTCGACTCCCCCTTCCAGCAAATGATGGTGCATTTATACAAAACAGTGCAAACAGCATGGGGTGAAATACCTGCTGAAAGGGTCAGAAAGTTTACCTTAAAAGAACCGCTCCGTTTGGGTAACCTTGATTGGGAAGTCATTTATGCACCGGGCCATTGTAACCATCAGACTTGTTTTTATCAACCCGAAACCAAGCAAATGATCTCAGCCGATATGTTGCTGTCTATTACCCCTTCCCCCGTGATAGATGTCACGCTTGAACCTCCTTATAAACGAGAAAAAAGCCTACATCAAATGATCGATTCGCTTCATCAATTTGCCGCCATCGACATCGACCAAGTGTATCCAGGACACTATGAACCTTTTCAAAACCATCGAGAGGTCATCCAAAAGCAACTAGATCGCATTACTATGCGCAAAAACCAGTGTCTGGATTTGATCAGGTCAGGTACTCAGGATTTTTTTGGACTTTTGACTCAGCTTTACGGGAAAAACTTTACCCTTCCAGCCATTCCTATGTTGGTAGGTTACTTGGATTTGCTGGCTGCCGAAAATCTTATTGTAAGTGAGAAAACCGCCCAAGGCTTGAAATATTCTCCTCAAACGTAATTCATCTACCCGAATTAGGCATTGGGCCAAATATTGTGTATTTTGATCTTGTCCTTACCCTGACTAACGCATTCAAACTTATCCAATTCTCTATTGTTTATGACTGATCAAATTAAAGACAAAATCCGTGGAGTTATTTTTGGCAATGCTATTGGAGATGCCATTGGCCTAGGTACAGAGTTTATGACCCAAGCCATGGTCAAGCATTATTATCCGGATGGCCTCACCGAGTATTCCCAAATATTGCAGGACAAGCACCGAAAACGCTGGAAACCGGGCGAATGGACTGATGATACCAATCAGATGTTATGTATTTTGGATAGCCTACTGGCCAACAAACGAGTAGATGTAAAAGACATTGCCCTTACTTTAGTAGATTGGGCTCATAACGACGGACGTGGCTTGGGACGTACCGTTTATTCGGTGTTGGGGTCTCCCATTTTTATGCAAAAGCCGCACGAAGCCGCCAAAGATTATTGGGAAAAATCTAACCGATATGCCGCAGCCAATGGAGCAGTCATGCGTACTTCGGTACTGGGCGTTTGGGAATATGACAAACCTGAAAAAATTAGAATCAATGCTACTCGAGTTTGCAAAATCACCCATTATGATCCCCGCTGCGTGGGCTCTTGTGTCATGGTGTGTTTGGTCATTAGTCATTTAATCCAAGGTGAAACCAACCCAGCGCTCCTCAGTAACTTGCTCATTGAAGGCGATATTTTCGACCAACGCATCCGTCCTTTTTTAGAAGAACACGTACGACCCAGTATTGGTGCGCTTCGCTTGAGCGATACCGACAGCATTGGATATACCCTCAAGGCTTTAGGGGCAGGCCTTTGGGCTTTGCAACATGCGACTTCATTTGAAGCCGGCATTTCTACCATTATTCACGAAGGAGGCGATGCCGACACCAATGCTGCAGTAGCGGGAGCCATTCTGGGAGCCAAATTTGGTTACGAAGCTTTGCCTGCTCATTGGAAAGAAAACCTGCATAAAAAAGAATGGTTGATGGAGCAAACCAATCAACTTATTGCCCTGATGGAAGCGTCATAGGGACTACCTTACGATGGGTATCGTTGGTGAAAAATAAGGTCTCGCGGCTCTGACGCTCCTCTAAATAGCTTTGGTATTGCGCATCATAAGCTATTCGCGAATTGATGACCTCAGCGTACACATTGTGCATGCCCATCACCAAATCGGTAATTTCGCGTACCGCAAACTGGCCGCTTTGACTTCCCGTGATATAGTCGCACAGATCATTGTTTCGGGCAAACTCCATCAATAGTGGGCTTGCGGCTCGACGCACCATAAAGCGCAAACCACAAATTCGAGCCATTGGAAAATCATTGACATCATCGAAACAGCAAGCGATTTGATGGGGCTCTAGCCCATTCATTTCACAAAAATGCTCGATGGCTCGGCTTTTATCGTGAATTCGAGAATATACTGCATAAAAATGCTCTCGTTTGGCAAATTGAATGGCAGTGGGATTGTTGGCTCCAGTAATGATGGCTACTGCCATTTGTGTCGCATCGTTTTTACGCCAATAGCTGTAACGCATCATATTGGTTCCCATGGAGTCGGCTTCGGTAAACGAACTGGATACTCCTTCTCCTTTGGTACCCAGGCTAAAAACACCGTCCCAATCAAATACAAAAGCTTTGATATCGTTCAATTTCTCAGCAATTTTTTCAGCCGACAATACAAATTCTCCCCCCAATGATTCGAATTGTTTTTTCACAGTCATGTGCGATTTTGGTTTGAGCCAAAGTTATAAAAAGCCTCATCAAATTTGAATGTGCTACTTGTTTTTTTAGTTTTTTAGTTGGGAGTTTTTTTAGTTAGGAGTTGGTAGTCAGTAGTTGGTAGTTTTGTTTTTTGAGTCCATAGTCGATGGTTAATAGTTTTTTTAGTCCACGGTCGATAGTCCAATGCTGTTTCCTTAACAAACTAATATCTTGTCGGTAATAATCGCTTATTGAATTATTTCTATTTTAGCTGATTAAACAGGCAATACATAAGAATAAATGGATATTTTAGGTTATTTTCTCTGCTTTTGGCTCGGTTGCCTCCGGCGGCTTCATTTTTTCCTTTTGTATGATGCAAGGGAAATAAAGGAAAAAACCCTCGACAGCATATGCTAGCGCGCAAAGCCAATGCCCCCTCCGTCCATGCTGTCTACCCACCCGCGAGCGAAGCAATGATTTTGCCTCGAGAATTCTTAAGGAAACAGCATTGGTCGATAGTCCATAGTCCACAGTAGCGCAAAGCGGAACAATAGAATAGTTATCATATTTGCGAAAATAAGAATCCAATGATCGCCTCGCGCAACCATTTCACAATGAGCATAGCGGAACCTTTAGTCCTGAGCGGAGCCGAAGGAACTAACAATAAAAAAATGCAACAATGAGCGAAGCGGAACAATCAAACATCAATAACTAAAAATCAATCATCACCAGAACGCTTCGCGTAGCCATTTAACAATTTAACAATGAGCGAAGCGGAACAATTTAACCATAGAACAATAACCATTGAATAATCAACAATTATTTGGATGCTAATAAAAAATCATGCACATTTGTATCGTACACGATATAATCATAAACGATACAAATTAAATATTCAAAAAAACAACCCATATGAAAGCATTATATGAAGCGAAAGCTACTGCTACGGGCGGCCGCGCCCACGGAAAAGTAAAATCATCGGATGATGTATTGGATTTGGAATTGCGCATGCCCAAGTCCTTGGGAGGTACTGGTGGAGCATTTACCAACCCTGAGCAACTGTTTGCGGCCGGTTATGCAGCCTGCTTTGACAGTGCATTGGCTCACGTAGCTCGTTTACAAAAAATTGATATCAAAGATACTGAGGTTACTGCTACCGTAGGCATTGGTGCATTAGAAGGAGGCGGATTTGGTCTTGCCGTTGCTCTAGATGTAAAAATACCTCATGACGATCGTTCAGTAGCTGAAAAATTATTGAATGATGCGCACCAGGCTTGCCCTTATTCTAATGCCACCCGAGGAAACATTGAGGTCAAGCTTACCTTATTGGATTAATTTACCGCGAGTAGTTGAATATTTGATCGCCCATTGTCCATTGCTTTTGTTAATTTTGGGAGTACACTTCTAAAAAACAATGGATAATGGGCTATTATGTTATAAATGATAGCCTAAAAACTATGGATTGAATCACTATGAACCAAGACGATCTTTTAAAATTAGAAAATCAGATTTGCTTCCCTTTGTATGTAGCTTCTCGCTTGATTACTCGAGCGTATCAACCTATGCTAGATGACATGGGCATCACCTACCCCCAGTATTTAGTACTGCTCGCATTGTGGGAAAACGATGGCCAAACTGTAAATCAAATCTCCCAAGAATTGTATCTGAACACCAATACCATTACCCCTTTGCTCAAAAGAATGGAAAAAACGGGTATCATTACCCGTACCCGATCTCAAGAAGATGAACGCAAAGTATTGATTCGTCTTACCTCTCAAGGCATCAACCTCAAAAAGAAAGCTTACTGTATTCCAGATGAGATTTTACAAAAAACTGGTTTATCCCTCTCAGAAATCAATCAACTTAAACAACAGATTCATCAGTTGATTCATCAAATGGAAGAAACCGATCGAGATTCGATAAAATAGCGTGTTTGCTTCTGACGATGATGCATTTCATCTCATTTATCTGTTTGAATGGTCAAATTATTGCTATAGATTTTTGAATTATTAAATAATCAATCCCCTCTTCAATCTCAGCTAGTCCATTAAATTTATTTTTTTTAGAAAAAAAATATTCTAAGCAACCTTTCTTCAGGCATAGTTGTAATGATGTTGAAACTTGAGAAAATTTGAACCCATCACAAACACATATTAGCGATTTAGTTAAAGGGTGCAGGAAAAAGGATGTAAAATCCCAAGAAGCGCTATACAAGCACTTCTATGCTTATGCCCTTAGCATTTGTATGCGTTATACCACCAATTACGATGAAGCAATGGAGGTAATGAATGACGGTTTTATGCGTATTTTCAAAAAAATAAAACTGTACAATTCAGACTATCCCTTCAAATCGTGGTTGCGACGTATCATGATCAACGTGGCACTCAATAATCAGAAAAAATACCTGAAGCATAAGCAAAATCAGGATATTGAGCACGCCACTGACAAGCATGCAGTAGATGATACCTATACTCAGGTGCAGTATAAAGAGTTAGTTGCTCTTGTTCAAAAATTATCGCCTGGGTACCGTGCGGTATTTAACTTATATGTAATTGATGGTTACACCCACGAGGAAATCGCTGATCTTTTGAAGATTTCAGTGGGTATTCAAAGTCAAATTTATCAAAAGCCAGAGCAAACCTGAGGAAGTTGCTCAAAGAACATTATGAAGAAGATTATGCACGATATGCCCGATAGGGATTTGGATGAGTTGTTCAAAACTGCTGTTGATAATGTCCAGTACGATTTTGAGCAAGCCGCCTGGCAAGACCTGCAACGAAAAATGCGGGGAGGTTGGTGGTCCAGGAAAGGTGTATATTGGGGTAGCGGATTATTACTACTATTAGGAACAACACTTACTGCTTTATGGTTGAACCAACCACAGAAATTAACTCCTAATGACATTCAAACAAGTCCTTTGTCTCATTTTTCGATAGACCGTAACATTCAAAAAATTCCAGATCAGACTGACCAATTATTTCAACAAAGAAGAAATGATATTCAAAATACGGATGCTCCACAAGGTAGCACTCAGAACGTCCCATTGCAGAATACGGCTTCAGTACTGCCTATGACTACTCCCGGTTCGATCAATAGAACTCCTGCTTACGTAAATAAATCTAATATTCAGCCTGGAACAGTCAAGCATTCATCCAAGAATACAAACCCGTTACAAATACACAAGCAACTTATACCTACGAAATCGGGGCAACCCAAAGTAGTAGCCAATATCAAAAAGCCAGGGTATCAGTATAAGGACATATTTGATCCAAAGGTAAAACAGACCAATGATCAAAAAAATGATTCCCATAAAGGAAAAGGTGATAAGTTAGGGGCCAATCGAGTAAACAAAGGGATTGGATCTCCCAAGCAAACGACTTCTCAAAAGGATAAAAACAAGGTAATATTTGCCCCAACCCGCTCTAAATACAAAATATTGAAAACTTGGTAAAACTTTAAAAATGTTATTTTTGTATTTTTTA
>CALDJV010000268.1 GCA_937899305.1 uncultured Cytophagaceae bacterium | reverse complement strand
TTATTAGAATTCTTGGGAAGACTTGACAAATAATGTACCGCTCACTAATGATTGATTGTAGATGATGAACCAAATATCCTATTATCGCTAGAATTTTTAATGAAAAAGCAAGGATACAAAGTTTTCATCGCCCGAGATGGTGAAGAAGCCATAGATTTGATTAAGGAAGAAGTCCCTGAAATTGTGGTTCTGGACATTATGATGCCCCACGTAGACGGTTATGAGGTCTGTTCTTTCATCAAAAACAATGATGGTCTCAAGCACATCAAGGTCATTTTTCTGACCGCCAAAACAAAACCTGAAGACATTGAAAAGGGAGAGGCCATTGGGGCCGATGCTTACATGACCAAGCCCTTCTCTACCCGAAACCTCATGAAAAAAGTAAAGGAGATATTGATCGCGTAGTTTTCTTTAGTTGGTAGATCGTAGTTAGGAGTTTTCTCTAGTCCACAGTCGATAGTCGATAGTCCATAGTTTTCTTTAGTCAGTAGTTCGTAGTTTTGTTTAGTCCATAGTCCACGGTTGCTTTAGTTGGTGGTCAGTAGTTTTTTTAGTCGATAGTCAATGGTCCATAGTGACGTAAAGTGGAGTAACACAATTATTGTCATATTTGCGAATTTGAGAGCTTGATTATTACCTCATGGAATCATTTAACAATCACCCACAATTTTTCGCCGCCTCGCGCAGCCATTTAGCAATACAACAATGAGCGTAGCGGAGCAATGTAACAATAAAGCAATGAGCCGTAGGCGGAACAATAGACCTGTAACTTTACCACACAAAATTTGGCTTACTCTCTCCTCTTTGTATTCAATATTTTAAATACGAAAAAATAGCCAATCTTTATTTTGAGGCTTCCCAAAGCGACCTTTTTTTATTGAATCTCAAATAATGTTGCTAAATTGGTATATGTTTGCTAAATTAATATACATAACATAAAAAAAGCAAAACTTTACCTATGAAACATCCAATTTGCCCCAAATGTAATGCAGAAAAAGTAGTCAAAAGCGGCATTGTAAAAGAGCGCCAAAGATACCGCTGCAAAAAGTGTAACTATTATTTCACGGTCAATAAAATAGGAAAACAAATAGATAACTACTACGTAATCAAGGCTTTACAATTATACATTGAGGGAGTTAGCTACCGCGAAATAGAACGTATCTTGGGGATAAGCCACGTTTCGGTGATGAATTGGGTAAAAAAGTATCACATCAAAGCGCCTACCAACAATGAATACCATCCTACCTATCAAGTATTAAGTCACTCAGAATTAATTGAATTTTTACAAGACAAAAACAATACTTCAGGGGCAGGTATGATGATCACCGAATTAGGAGATAAATATATGGTTATCAGATGGGAGCGCTTTCGAGAGTAGTTTTATAATTACTAAAAGCTATACTTGTTTAGCAAAAATATACACTCAATTTCAATTCTTTCTTCCAAATATCCAATTTCACTTCCGAAAGTTAGATGCGCAACTAAACTTCACTTGTAAACCTAAACATCGTTAGTCACATGAAAACTTTTGGAAAAATCACTTGTTTGCTACTCTTTATTGCACTGAGTAGCAATGTTTTAGGGCAAGAGAAGCAAATCGATGAAGATAAGCATAAATACAAACCCCTGAAGCTAAATTTAAGTCCTGATGGCAAAAAATATGTCCGTTTTATTATGTGGCACCAATTATGGCTACAACGCGACTTCAAAAACTCAAACGGCTTGAAAGCCAGCATAAGGCGGTCAAGGTTTTTAGCCTTTTCACAAATTTCTCCTCGTTTCTTGATTCTTACTCATTTTGGGTTGAATAGTTTGGGAGCCCAGAACACCACTGCTAACCCCAATACCCAACAAGACAATGCCCGTAGCTTTTTGTTTTTGCACGGAGCTTGGGCTGAATTTGCCGCAGTGCCTAAAAAACTCCACATAGGAACTGGCCTACATTATTGGAATGGTATTTCTCGCTTGTCTAACCAAAGTACCTTGAATATGATGACATTGGACAATCCTGGTCAGGGACGAGGTGATGCCCGGTTGTTCCCTTGGTCTACCATTACTACCAGCGATCAGTTTGCCCGTCATATCGGTATTTATGCCAAGGGTAATCTAGATCGGTTCAGTTATCGAGTAGCGGCCAACAACGCCCGGATCAATCAAGGAACTTTTGACCCAAATGTATATTCGTTTCAAGTAGATGCTGAAAATAATAACTGGGTATATACGGGCTACTTTAAGTATGACTTTCTAGATAAGGAATCAGATAAACTTCCTTATTTCGTGGGCACTTATCTAGGTAAAAAACGCGTATTGAGCGTTGGAACTGGTTTTTATTATCACCCAGGGGCATTGGCCCGAGGTAATGAACTCAGCACTGCCCAACGAGCCGATGTCAGCAAGTTTGCCGCAGATGTATTTTTTGATACTCCAGTAGGCAACAAAGGGGGCGCCCTCAATTTACTCGCGGCTTATTATAATTACAACTACGGTGGCGACGATAATTTTGCTTCGGGAGGATTGGTACCTGCCAATGGAAGCATTATGTATGGTCAGGTAGGATATGTATTGCCATTAAATGTAAAAGGGCATCGTTTTATGCCTTACCTCACCTATTCTCATCAAGACCTGAAACACACCCCAAACAACAGCCGTGAAGTAGCCCTTGGGCTCAACTGGTTCATCAATGGCCACTTTGCCAAAATCACGGCAGAATATGTCAACGGAATCAAAGGAACCGACGGTGCTACCGCCACCGACATTCTGAGGATTCAGACCCATGTCTTTCTGTAAACAGCTGCCACCTTCATTCACTGGATAGAAGGCTGACTCTGATAAAAAATTCAAACAATTTAATCCACTATTAACCCCACATCATTATGAGTGAGAATCCAAAAAATCTCAATTCGTATTGGCGCACAAACCTCAAGTATTTGCTTGTGCTGTTACTCGTCTGGTTTTCAGTATCCTATGGATTTGGAATTCTATTGGTAGACGAATTGAACACCATCAAATTGGGTGGTTTTAAACTCGGTTTCTGGTTTGCTCAGCAAGGCGCCATTTTCACCTTTGTCATCCTCATTTTTATCTATGTTTATTTGATGAATAAGCTCGACAAAAAATACGATGTAGACGAGAAATAACCTTCCGATTGAACAAGTTTGAAACAATCACTGGGTTGCTCAAAACTTTCAGGGTTACATTATTCCGCCTTTGGCTAATTGTTCAATGGCTAAATGGTTGCGCTAGGCGATAATTTATGTGTACCGCTTTGCGCTACTATGGACTAAAAAACTATGGACAAAAACAAACCCTGAACTTGAAGTCAAAACGAAATTTTATTTTTCACCAATTACTTAGACAAAAAAATTACTTCATTCTAAAAATATCAAAACCATGAGTGTACAACTTTGGACATACATCATCGTGGGAGCCACTTTCATCTTATACATTGGCATCGCCATTTGGTCGCGGGCTGGCTCTACCAAAGAATTTTACGTAGCCGGAGGAGGGGTTCCACCGCTTGCCAATGGAATGGCTACCGCAGCAGACTGGATGTCAGCAGCCTCTTTTATATCTATGGCCGGGCTCATCTCATTTATGGGATATGACGGAGCCGTGTATTTGATGGGCTGGACGGGCGGTTATGTACTACTGGCCTTGCTGCTGGCTCCCTACCTTCGTAAGTTTGGTAAATTTACCGTACCCGATTTCATTGGTGACCGCTACTATTCCAAAGTAGCCCGTACTGTAGCTGTAGTGTGTGCCTTGTTTGTTTCTTTTACTTACGTGGCAGGCCAAATGCGCGGGGTTGGGGTCGTATTTTCTCGTTTTCTGGAAGTACCCATCAACTTGGGGATCATCATCGGAATGGGCATTGTATTTTTCTATGCCGTATTGGGTGGTATGAAAGGGATCACCTACACCCAGGTAGCGCAGTATTGCGTATTGATTTTTGCCTTTATGGTTCCGGCCATTTTCATTTCTATCCAACTCACTGGGAACCCAATTCCTCAACTGGGTTTTGGTGGCAATGTCGAGGGAGGTAAGACGCTGCTGGACAAACTGGATGGACTCCATCAAGAGCTGGGTTTTGCGGCTTATACCAACGGCTCCAAAAGCATGATTGATGTCTTCTTTATCACGGCCGCCTTGATGCTGGGTACGGCTGGTTTACCCCACGTCATTGTACGTTTCTTTACGGTACCCAAAGTAAAAGATGCGCGTTTATCAGCGGGTTATGCCTTGATTTTCATTGCCATTTTGTATACTACTGCGCCGGCCATTGCCGCTTTTGCCCGCACCAACCTGATTACCACCATTCAAGATAAAAAAGAATACAAAGCCATGCCCGAATGGTTTAAGAAATGGGAAGAAACCGGGCTCATTGCTTGGGCTGACAAAAACAAGGATGGCCAGATTCAGTATTTCCCCGGAAAACCTTTTGCTGGTAAGCCCAAATTTGACGCCCAAAAAGGCAGCTCGGGCGAACGAGTAGTCACTAACAAAGCCACCGACAACAAAAACGAACTGTACATCGATCGGGACATTATGGTATTGGCCAACCCTGAGATTGCTGGCTTGCCCAACTGGGTAATTGCACTGGTAGCGGCTGGTGGACTGGCCGCGGCACTTTCTACCGCAGCAGGTTTGTTACTGGTCATTTCTACCTCGGTTTCGCATGACCTTATTAAAAAACAGATCAACCCCAATGTATCAGAAAAAAATGAGCTTTTGTACGCTCGTCTTGCCGCTGCAGTAGCCGTGGTGATCGCTGGACTCTTTGGAATTTATCCCCCTGGTTTTGTGGCCCAAGTAGTGGCCTTCGCCTTTGGGTTGGCCGCAGCGTCGTTCTTCCCGGCCATTGTTTTGGGTATTTTTGACAAACGCATGAACAAAGAAGGGGCGATCTCTGGAATGGCCATCGGGCTTTTATTCACCATTGGATACATTGTGTACTTCAAGTTTTTGGGAGGCACCAAAGAAGGCTGGTGGTTCGGTATTTCTCCCGAGGGAATTGGAACCCTTGGTATGTTGCTCAATGCAGTGGTGGCTTTGGTAGTGTCACGCAATACCCCTGCCCCACCCGAAGATGTACAACGTTTGGTCAATAACATTCGCTTTCCAAGAGGAGCGGGCGAGGCGCAAGATCACTAGAGAAGATGGGTGGTGGGTGGCAATGACTCACTACTTCTTTACAAAAGAGGAGTTGAGGGATGCGAATCAATCCAAGGTATTGTTCATTTGAAAACTTCCCCCTCGCTTTTGTACTTTCCCAAATGCACCTGCGGGCGTCTTAGTAAAACTACAAAAATAACTTAATCCATTTAGCTAATCTCTGGCCACTATACTTCGTCAAAAAATAGAGCAAATAGTGCTACTATTAGCCAATTTTTTAGACTTGTCTAGCGCCAAGATATTGCACTAAATTTGGATTAGTTTATTTCTTCCGTTTTACTTATGAGTTTGCAATCAAGTATGCTTGCAGGTGATTTTATTCAAACAATCAACCTTTACCTACAACACAACAGAGTCACATTACAAACTAGAAACAGCCATGGCCGATAAAATAAATACTTTAGGAGGTTACATTCACGAATACCAAAAAAGTGTGTATGACCCCGAAAATTTCTGGGCTTCCATTGCCGAAAACTTCTATTGGCGCAAAAAATGGAAACAGGTTTTGAACTGGAACTTCGAGGAACCCAAAGTAGAATGGTTTCTCAACGGAAAATTAAACATTACCGAAAATATATTTGAGCGTCAATTGTTTACCCATGGCGACCGACCCGCCATTATTTGGGAACCCAATGACCCTACCAAAGAGAAGGCAATTACCCTGACTTATCGTGAATTATTTGAGAAAGTGAGTCAGTTTGCCAATGGATTGCTGGCGCAAGGAGTCAAAAAAGGAGATCGAGTAGTCATTTACATGCCAATGGTGCCTGAAGCAGCTGTCGCCATGTTGGCCTGTGCCCGCATTGGAGCCATCCATTCGGTGGTATTTGCTGGATTTTCGTCCAATGCCCTAGCTGATCGAATCAACGATGCCCAAGCCACTACGGTCATTACTTCAGATGGAGGTTATCGTGGCAAAAAAGTGCTAGAGATCAAGCCAATTGTAGACGAAGCATTGGCCAATACTCCCAGTATAGAACGCTGCATTGTGCTCAAGCGCACCCATACCAACATTCAGATGCAAGCCCACCGCGATATGTATTGGCACGAGGTCATCGAGGGGGTTGCTACCGAAAACAAAGCCGAAGAAATGGACAGCGAAGATATGTTGTTTATCTTATATACTTCGGGTTCTACTGGCAAACCCAAAGGAGTAGTACATACTACTGCGGGCTACATGATATATACCTATTATACTTTCAAAAATGTGTTTCAATACAACCCTGGCGATATCTATTGGTGTACGGCTGACATTGGCTGGATCACCGGCCATTCTTACATTGTGTACGGGCCACTGCTAGCCGGGGCTACTACGATGATGTTTGAGGGAGTACCTACCTTTCCCGATGCAGGGCGTTTTTGGGAGGTTGTAGAAAAACATCAAGTGAATCAGTTTTATACTGCTCCTACCGCCATTCGAGCATTGCAAGCCAAAGGATTAGAATATGTACAAAAGTATGACCTCAGTTCATTGAAAGTGCTGGGTACGGTGGGCGAACCCATCAACGAAGAAGCCTGGCATTGGTACCACGACCACATTGGCAAGGGGCGTTGCCCGATTGTAGATACTTGGTGGCAAACCGAAACTGGAGGCATCATGATTTCTCCCTTGCCGGGCATTACCCCTACCAAACCTACCTATGCTACTTTGCCCTTGCCGGGTATTCAACCCATATTGGTAGACAATGAAGGCAACGAACTAAAAGGCAATGGCATAGAGGGGAATCTTTGTATCAAATTTCCCTGGCCTTCCATGATCCGCACCACTTATGGCGATCATCAACGTTGTCAACAAACTTATTTTTCTACTTACAAGGGCTTGTATTTTACTGGAGATGGTTGTCGCAGAGATGAGGATGGGTATTATCGAATTTTGGGTAGGGTAGACGATGTCATCAATGTATCGGGCCACCGTTTGGGAACCGCTGAAATAGAGAATGCCATCAATGAACATCCTCTGGTAAACGAATCGGCAGTAGTTGGCTTTCCTCACGATATCAAGGGCCAAGGCATCTACGCTTACATTGTATGCGAAGCCGACGCCGCCCACCACGATGAGGAGCAAATCAAGCGAAGTATCACCAGTACCATCAACAAGATCATTGGACCTATTGCCAAACCAGATAAAATATTGGTGGTACCAGGCTTACCCAAAACCCGTTCGGGGAAAATCATGCGTAGAATATTGCGAAAAATCGCGGAAAACAACACTTCTAACCTAGGCGACATCAGCACCTTGCTCAATCCAGAGGTGGTTGAAAAAATAATGACGAAGGCTGAGGTTGTGTCGGTTTAGTTGTTTGAATGACCCGGCCGAGTAAGCTTGGCTGGGTTTTATTACTTAGCTGTGGATTACTTGTCAGTACTTTTCTCGCTTATGTTTTTGTACTATTACTTCTTTTTAATATTACTTCAGTAAATCAATTTTAACAAGCGGGACAAGTGCTCGTTATAACTAGTAAAACTCCAAAGACCGAATCAGGCTATTGATTTGGTCTTTTTTTTGATCTTCAGATAGTTCTAAAGGTGCTTTTATGGTTTCAACTTTGTATTTTGAGTTAGAAATCAAAAACTTGCTCATGATCACCCAATTCCAATACCTGTTATACCTCTGTGTATTTGCCATTTGTTGCCAATGCACCAGTTCGTCTAAAGACCAAAAAACATCAAACAATGATACTTTAGCCCAGCAACAATCAGAATCGCAAAAAAACAACGCCACTGACAACTCCTCAAATCAATCCCCAGAACAAAGGATCAAAAATATCATTGAGGCTTATTTTAGTTTGTATGCCCAAGGTGATTGGGACAAACTGGCCAGTTACTACGCTCCTCAGATCACTCAATTCATCTCTATCAAAAACGCCCAACCAGCCCAAGTCACTGCATCAGCGAAAAGCTTTTTCAAAGACAAGGCCAACATCAAATACACTCCTGACCTGCGTACTTGTAAGATTACCCCGTCCCAAAACGGATGGAATGCAAGCTTGGAGCTTGATATGCAATGGAATCGGCAACAAACCAGGGTATTGCTTGAACTGGCCTTCCTCCAGAAGGGTTGTAAAATCGTGCTATACAAAGAAGGTAAGGTCATCAGCCACCAACGGGCCAAAGCAATGAATCAGGATTTATTCAAATTATTTAAAAATATTCCTGACCGCCTGCTACTCCCTGGGATGGATTTGGTGTACCCCATTGATACCTCAAATCGAGAAGTCATCAAGTTGGGCTTTGCCGCAGTACCGCAAGTTTGGCAGGTAGTCGGCCGATTACTGGATTGGCAAGATCGTACCATATTGGTATTGGTACATAGTGGGGGAACTTCACACTTCACCAAAGACCGACAATCACGCCAATTTAACTCTTACACCAATGTTTATTTTTTCGAGAAGGCAGATGGTGAATGGAGCACTCCTAATTTTTTATCTGAGGAAACCATCAGAGAAATTGGGGGCTTTTTCGCCCAGAAACAGGTAGAACCTCAAGATTTTTTAGAGCCTGAAGTGACTTTTCAAGGCAATGACATTACCATTGAACAAGGCAAAGACAAAGCCATCACCCTCAAATGGAATGCAGGTACCTATTACATCGCGTCTAAATACATTGGAAATTAGTTCTATTGTTCCGTCTATGGCTAATTGTTGCATTGTTAAATGGCTAAATGGTTGCGCGAGGCGTTGATTAATTTATATTGTTCCACCTTCGGCTCATTGTTCTATGGTTAAATGGCTGCGCGAAGCGATGATTATTTTCTTGTTTTCGCAAATATGATAATCTCTATTGTTCCGCCGGCTTATTTTTCAATTGTTGATGACTGATTTTTAATGATTGATTATTGCGCGAAGCGATGTATCATTTTTCATTTTACGTTTTTCACTTTTCATTCAATTGGTAGACTATGGACTCAAAAACAAAACTACCAACTCCTAACTAAAGAAAACTGTGGACTATGGACCATTGACTATCGACTAAAAAACTACACCCACTTCATAAACTCTTTCTTACGAGTAGTAGCCAACATGGCGCAGGCCTGAGCCAAATCACTGACCAGCTTTTGGTCCAAAGAGCGTAAAAACATCTCGGGAGAAATTTTTTCGACAAACATCTGCCGAGCCAACTCCATCGCTTGGGCGGCGTGGGTATCGCCCAGGCATTTGTATACAAAGCAAGCAATAGGAGAATTTTTCATATCGAAGCTGGTACCACTGGCCCGACCATATTCCAGCAAACGATACAAAGTGTCATTGTAGTCTAGTTCATCCGAAAGTGTCACCGGAGGCAGATAATCTTCGGCTCGCTCGATTTCATTGTATATTCTCACATCACCCAAAAACATCGAAATGGGTCCATCCCCTCCGGTAGCCATCGCCAAAGCCTCTATAATGGCAATGCCCAGAATCTTGAGTTGCAGGTATTGATTGGCGGTTTGCACATTTTTCTTGGCTTGGGCCTTCATTTCTTTCAATACTTCGGGCAAAGGTTCATCCTGGTAACCATGATAAATATTATCAGGATTGAGAAATGATAAAAAACCTTCCATTTTCATCAAAGCCTTGCGATAGTCGGCGTTGAAATATACTCCTGGTTTCCAGAGCATTTCGTTGGTTTCGGGTAACAATATCCAAGTATTGTCTAAAAATTTGCCCGGATCCAGCTCGGCAAAATTGGCCACATCCCGATTGGCTACCCCCGCGGCAAGTTTTACCATTTGGGCAATTTCGGTTTCGCCCAATTGTAGTTTATAACGCCCATAACAGTCCTTGATGCGCTGCTCCAGATGATCCAAACAGTTTTTTCCTTGTTCGTCTTTGGGACGAAACGGAATGGTAGCTTCAATACAAGCGGCAATGGTCATGAGATCCTTGGCCTTGAGAAAGTCGCCCAAAAAATTGACGGCAACCCAAGCACTCAAAAACTCATTGAGTCCCCCATGTATCCCCAGCGTTTGTCCTGGTTGAAAAGCAAAAATATCAAGGCAAATGCTTAAATATTCATTGGCAGGATAATCAGATGGCAATGTTTTTTTAATGGTAATGGCATCGTCGTGTACTTCTACAATAGTAAGAATCAGTGCTTCGGCCTCGGAAGGAAAGCCTCCATCTACTTGATGGTACACGATATCATGAAACAACCCGGCCAACACTTGCAAAGGGCGCATTTGTTCGCAAACATCTAACACATGGTTTGTAGTATGAAATTTACGCCGTCCATTGTTCATACAACTATGTACAAATACTGCATAATCCTCACAAACCTTGGGAGGTACATCAATGTGTAACTTCACAAACGACTCTTGAAAATGAGTAATCAAGCGATGAATAGGCGATGTTTTTGACATAAATGTACAGTGTAGGTTTGTAGACTTGGGTTAATCTTCTTTAGCCTCCCGGTTGCGCTGGGTAGGCTCAAAGTTATGACGAACACGTTCGTTTTTGGGCACTACTTTTAACTGATAACGAGCCGAGTCGGCTTTGAATATATAATACTGAGTGTACCCCAATCTTAGCTCTATGAACGATACCCTTAGTATGGTGTATACTGGAATGGCGGCAATCATTCCTAAACCTCCTGATAATGCTGCCCCGGCAAAAATGGCAATGAATATTTCCAGAGGGTGGGCCTTTACACTTTTGGAAAAAATAAAAGGTTGTAAAAATATATTATCGGTCAACTGAGCACTTGCAAATACCATAAAAGTCTTAAAAGTAATCCAGGCATACTCATTGGAAGTAACCTCGTATACCGAATTGATGGTCGTAGTAGAGATGATAACAAACAGCGCAAAAATAAATCCTAAAGTGGGGCCAAAGTAAGGAATGAGGTTAAAAAGCGCTGCTGCAGCCGCAATCAACAAAGCGTAGCGTCCTGCAATACCCGCGATGGTAAGCCCTACCGAAATAATGGTAAAGATCACAATCACCTGAAGCGAAAGCCCAATGAGGTAATTGGTCAGACGTCGCTCAATCTTGTATATGGTGGTGACCACCACCTCAAAATAAGGATTGGGTACTACCTGAAGAATGGTTTGTCGGATAAGCCCTTTTTCGTATAAAAAGAAGAAGGTAATGAAACTCACCGCCAGAATATAAATAAATAAAGTTCCAGCAAAGCTCAACACGTTGGTTAACAACTCTCCTACATTGACTGTTTCTATAAAACTAATGAAGTTTTGAGTAATGTCATTCAATAAAAAACCAGGGCCTTGTTTTATCTTAAAGTTTTTGATGAGAAACAACTCTACCGAGGCAATGGGTTCCTGAATCTGCTTGAGTAAACTAGAATAATCCAGGCTCCTTAACAAACGCACCTGATCGGTGATAATGGGAGCAAACAGTAGTAAAAACAAAGAAAGGCTAGTAGCCAGCAAGGCAAAGGAAAAGAAAATGGCGATGCTACGGGGTATCTTTAGTTTAAACACCTCAATACTGGTAATGTAGTCCGTAATGGGGCGCAAAATAGAAGAGATCACAAGCGAAATAAACAGGTATATCACAATATCTGAAAACAACCACCCCATTACGAAGACGGCCAGCAATACAAATATCAGATTCAGTGTTGCCCGGTGTAGTAAAAACATGTCAGTCGTTTGTGTTAGTTAGAAATCGTGTTGACTTCTCAGTAACGTATTCGCAATAGCTGTCTAGTTTGCTCTACTGCCTAAATCGTTGGATTTCGTTATTTTTTTCGCAATAGCGATGCTGTTACTGCAAAAAATGCCTTACCCAACAATCTATGCATATGACCAAATCAGACACTTATTTTGAAAAAGTTACTTAATGAACTGATTATTAAGTTTATAATCTCGATAAGGAAATTTATTAAAGTTAGTAATAAATTGATTCTCCTAAAACATGTATGATATTTTTTTGAAATGTACACCCAATGAATGTACTCCTTTTTTCTTTTCTTCAAATAATTACTATTTTAACTCATAAGTAGCAAATGATGTATTGCTATTGTTCCGCCTTCGGCTCATTGTTCAATGGCTAAATGGTTACATTGTTAGTTCCTTCGGCTCCGCTCAGGACTAAAGGTTTCGCTTCGCTTATTGCTCTATGGTTAAATGGTTGCGCGAAGCGTTGCAAAACTATAGATAACTAAAAACTAATTGTTCCGCCTTCGGCTCATTGTTGCATTGTTAAAGCTCCCCTGACGAAGGAAGGGTCTTGCGCAAAGCGATGATTAGACTTTCATTTTCACAAATATGATAATGGTTGTATTGCGTCGCCTTGCGTTACTGTGGACTATCGACCATCGACCGTGGACTAAAGAATACTACTAACTAAATAAAAACACACAATGGAAAATACCCCTTTTACCTCAAGTTACCTCAGTGGCATCAGCAATGCTCCTTTGTTGGGCATTACAATTGGTGATCAATTTGATCAAACCGTTGGCCAACACCCACACAATGACGCCCTCATTGTTTATCACCAAAACATTCGCTGGACTTATCAACAGTTGCAACAAGAGGTAGATCAATGTGCAAGGGCCTTTATGACCATTGGTTTACAAAAAGGGGATCGCATCGGGATATGGTCTCCCAACCGTTACGAATGGTTGGTGACCCAAATTGCCACCGCTAAGATCGGAGCCATTCTGGTAAACATCAATCCGAGCTACAGAGTCCATGAATTAAAGTATGCCCTCAACCAATCGGGGTGTAAAATGTTGGTGACTGCCGATCAGTTCAAACAATCACATTATACTCAAATGCTTTACGAGCTGGCCCCAGAGCTCAATACTTGTCCAGCCGGAAAACTCAAATCTCAGGAATTGCCCCAACTTACTACGGTCATCCGGCTACACCCAGACGATGCACCTGGCATGTATCCTTGGAATTATTTTATAGAAACCTTTGCCGAAGATACCAGTGCCCAAGCCCTGGCAGTACAACAGGCCGGGCTGGCTTTCGACGAACCCATCAACATCCAATATACCAGTGGCACCACTGGGTATCCCAAGGGAGCTACCCTCAGCCATCATAATATTTTAAATAATGGCTACTTTGTGGCTCGTACAATGAACTTCACTGAGCAAGATCGACTCATTATTCCGGTACCATTGTATCATTGTTTTGGTATGGTCATGGGAAATTTAGGGTGCATCACCCATGGAGCCACCATGATTTATCCCAGCGAAGGTTTTGAGCCTGACAAAGTGCTACAAGCCGCAGAACAAGACAAAGCAACCGCCATTTATGGGGTCCCTACGATGTTCATTGCCGAACTGGAGCATCCTGATTTTGCCAAGTACGATTACAGCAGTTTGCGTACGGGTATCATGGCCGGATCGCCTTGCCCTGTAGAGGTCATGAAACAGGTCCAGTCTAAAATGAACATGAGTGAAGTACAAATTGCTTATGGAATGACGGAGACCAGCCCAGTAAGTACTCAGACTCGTATTGGCACACCACTCCAAAAACAAGTAAGCACCGTAGGACAAATTCACCCTCATTTGGAAGTAAAGGTTGTTGATCCCGAAACAGGTAAAGTGGTGCCCGTCAACACTGCAGGCGAACTGTGTACTCGTGGCTATAGTGTGATGTTGGGTTACTGGAATGACGAAGAAAAGACCCGGCAAGCCATCGACAGTGCCCGTTGGATGCATACTGGCGACTTGGCTACCATCGACGAAGACGGATACATCAATATTGTGGGGCGCATCAAGGACATGATCATCCGGGGAGGCGAAAATGTATACCCACGCGAGATAGAAGAGTTTTTGTATACGCATCCTGACATCAGTGATGTACAGGTCATTGGGGTTCCCGATAAAAAGTATGGAGAGGAAATTATGGCTTGGGTAAAACTCAAGGAAGGCAAAACCCTGAGTCTGGAGAACATCAAAGTATTTTGCCAAGGTAAAATTGCCCACTTCAAAATCCCCCGCTACGTAAAGTTCACTGATGCCTTTCCGATGACTGTAACGGGTAAAATCCGCAAAGTAGAAATGCGCAAAGTGAGTATACAGGAATTGGGTTTGGAAAACGAAAAAATGGAAACGGCTTAAGTTACGTTGGTAATTCGTAAAAAATAAAGTTTCATTCTGAGTGCAAGTTCAGGGATCGTTTTTGTCCATAGTCGATGGTCAATAGTCCACAGTTTTGTGTCGCATAGCGCAACCATTTAGCCATTGAACAATAAGTCAAAGGCGGAACCTTTAGTCTAGTTACTTTGGCTCCGCCCAGAACTGACTTTTCTTATGTAGCCGAAGTAAGAAACAAATCAAACCATTGTGATGTATTTAAAATTGATCTGTTAATTTTGTTTTCAAAATCAACCCCCTGTATCTGTGTTAAAAAAAACCCGAGGTATTGTCATTAGTTATACCCGTTACAGCGAAACCTCCATCATCGTCAAGATTTTTACTGAGGTCATGGGAATGAAAACCTATATTGTAAATGGGGTTCGTTCTACCAAAAATGGGAGTAAAATTGCCTTGTATCAGCCGCTGACTTTGCTGGATCTAGTGGTATATTACAAAAAAGAACACACGGGAATCCAGCGCATCTCTGAGGCACGTTGTCAGGTACCATACCAACACATCCCCTTCGATTTCCAAAAATCTACCATGGCCCTGTTCATTGCCGAAATACTGGGCAAAGCACTCCGCGATGAAGAGCAAAATCAACTTTTGTTTGACTTCTTGTTTCAAACACTGGTTTGGTTCGATGACAACCAGGAAAATTACCACAGCTTTCATCTTCAGTTTCTAGCCAAAATCCCCCGCTTCATTGGTTTCGACCCCATGTCAGCCGAAGTGTTACTGGCACAAATTGAGGAGCACAAGCCTTTGCGTTTTCCTCCATCACTTTTACCTCAAATCAAACAAGAAATAAATCAATTATTGGCCAGTAATTTCGAAGAAATCATTCAGGTTTCTCCCAATATTCGCGGATACATTATAGATTTGTTTCTGGAATATTACCGGGTACATACTGCTGGGTTTGGTGAAGTAAAATCGCTTACTGTACTTCGAGAAATGATGCGGTGATTTATTTCTATGGTTACATTGTTCCGCTGCGCTTATTTGTTTCTATTGTTACATTGTTCCGCCTTCGGCTCATTGTTATATGGTTGCGCGAGGCGTCTATTTTTCATTTTGCGTTTATCACTTTTCATTCAATTAGTGGACTAGAGAAAACTACGAACTACCAGCTCCCAACTACTAACTAAAAAAACTATGGACTATCGACCGTGGACTGTGGACTAGAGAAAACTGCGTACTAAAAACTAAATACACCTTGTATATGAAAAAGCTTGTTAAAATATTATTGAAATGGATTATGCTGCCTTTATTGGTGCTTATTGTGGGATTATTTATCTGGGGATACTTTGCTACCTACCACCCCAAAGATGTGCAAGAAGAAACAGTCAATTGTAATCAAGAAGCACCCACTCTAAAGGCGGGGCAAAAGGTGAAAATACTGAGTTGGAATGTGCAATATATGGCAGGCAAGGGATACGTATTTTTTTATGATTTATTGGATAACTCTGGACCTGACAAGCGCCCCGCTAAAGATTCTATTACCAAAACCATCAATGAGGTTGCCCGCATTATCAAACAAGAAAATCCTGATATTATCTTACTGCAAGAAGTAGACGAAGGCGCCAAACGAACCGATAAAGAAGACCAACTTAAACGCCTGCTAGGACTTATCAGCAAAGATTATGGTTGCCACTGCTCGTCGTTTTATTGGAAGGCCTCTTTTGTGCCTGATCCTAACGTGATGGGCGCGGTAGGAATGAAACTGTCTACGATCTCAAAATATAAAATCAAGGAAGGTACCCGTCATCAATTGCCCTTGATTGAAAACATGAATTTTTTGGTGAAACAGTTTTATTTGAAACGAGCCATCTTGGAAACCAAATTCCCGGTAGCAGGCAGCAAGGACCTATCGGTAATGAATACCCACCTTTCGGCTTTTGCTCAGGGGTCTAACACGATGGAACAACAGGTGGCTCTACTGGATAAAATGCTCAAGCAACGCACCAAGGACGGGCTATCGTGGATAGTTGGGGGGGATTTTAACCTATTGCCTCCCGGAGAAGCTTATCAAGCATTGACGGGTTATCAGAAACAATACTACAAACCTAAAACCGAAATTGCTTCCTTCTTCAAAGATTATCAGGCAGTACCCAATGCCACCCAAACCACTGGCTCCAACCGATCGGAGTGGTTTACTCACTTTCCCAATGATCCTAAAGTAAGTCAGCCCGATCGCACCATTGATTATCTGTTTTTCTCCAAAAATATAGAACTGGACAAAACTACCATAGGCCAAAAAGATACTTGGACGATTTCGGATCATTTGCCTCTGATGGTAGAGTTTAAGGTGAAGTAATTACTGGTTGGTTCAATCAGCGTCTTCGCTTATGATCCAGCCGAGGACTAACGTTTGAACCCATAAAAAAAGCCCCACAACAAACGGTGGAGCTTTTGATATTGAATGTTTATTTCTCTGCTATTTTTTTCGTAAGCCAGTGGCAGTACGATTTTCCAGCGCAGGAGCCGGGGTCATTTTGGGTGGATTCTTCTTGAGGTTTTTCATCACCTCTTGCACTACCCGTTCCATCTGAGGATCCCGTCCTTTCATCAATAAGTTAGGGTCGTCCCATACTTTGATGTCAGGTCGTACCCCTTCACCTTCCCAAAACCAATGACCGTCGTTGTCGTACAAACGAGCTCCCGGTACTGTAATCCTTCCTCCGTCGATCAGGGAATGAGATGTCGCAGGACCAACCAAAATACCCAACGTGCGTTCTCCAACAATAGGGCCCGCTTTGAGCTCTTGGAATGCCCAAGGCAAACCATCACCTCCTGAACCAGCCCATCCATTGATTAGCATCCCCATGGGGCCGGTATTGGTTTTAATCGGTTGAGTATGGTCTTTTCCGTGTCTCCAGTGCAAGTTATACACTACTAGGCGTTTCAATAATTCCAAAAAGCGGTCGGCCAGTTGCCCACCACCGTTGAAGCGTTCGTCGATGATGAACCCTTTTTTGTGCAATTGCCCATAGTACATTCTTACCAATTCGCGTTGGCCTTGTCCAGCCGTATTTGACATATACACATAGCCTAATTTTCCGTTGGAAAGCTTGTCTACCATTTTACGGTTGTTTTCTACCCACTCCAAATAACGAAGTCTGGCTTCTTGACCAGGGCTCAGGCATTTTACAATGACTTGTTTCACATCGGCTTCGTTTCCAGTTTTGCTCACTCCCAAAGTCACGGTTCGTCCCGACAAACCTTCAAACGCGGCAAAAGGATCCTTCTTGGTATCTAAAGCGATTCCATTGACCGACAAGATGTAATCTCCTACATTGACGTCTACTCCAGGGCGATCAAAAGGAGAACGTATTTGCGTATCCCACGCCGCAGGCTTCACAATGCGTTTGATGCGATACTTATTGTTGTTGAGCTCCCAATCAATCCCCAAAGCTCCAGAAGCAATGCGTCGCGCTCTTTCCACATCACCTCCTCTGGTATAGGTGTGTCCCGCACTTAGCTCCGATACCAATTGCGTTTGTAAGTTGGTGACATCCCAACGAGTACGACAATCCTTGAGCATATCACCATATTGTTTTTTCAAAGCCTTCCAATTCAACTTATGCATTGTAGGGTCGTAAAAGAAATCACGATGACGACGCCAGGTATCATTGAAAATCTGGGTCCACTCTTCTCTAGGAATCAGCTTCATCATCATTCCTTGGGTATTTACCGGCTTTTTGATGCGCTGCTTGGGAGCCACTCTGATAAGGCCTATTCGTCCTCTTTGTCTTACCACCAACATTTTGCCATCGGCAGTAGGGGTCACTCCTCCTACCCGGCTGATAATCGTTTGGCTTTTTCGCTTTTTAAAATCATAGTACATTAAGGTAACACCACCTGGCCCTGATGCACCCGTATTACGAAACTTCGCAAAAACCAACTTCCCTTTGAATGGCATCAAACCTACGTAATTTCCAGCTCGGGGTGGTAACATCACTACGCGGGCTTCCATGTCATTAAAGTCAATCTTTACTGCCTTCGCTCCTTTTTTACCTTTGCCTGCAGTTGGTTTTTTACCTCCTTTGCCTCTAGGACCTCCCTTGCCTGACTTTTTTCCAGCCACGGCATCATTTTTAGGAGCCAACAACGAAGGCACCTTTTTGGTCAGGCTAATCGATGCAATTTGGGTAGAATTGGGATACACCCAAGTATTGTCCATAGAAGAGTAACTAGGAGAAAAATTTCGGTCGGTAAGGTAAAATAAATACTTGCCATTGGCGCCAAATACGGGGGATGAATCATTGTAATATCCACTGGTTACCTGGGTCGCCTTTTTGGCTTGGGTATCATAAATCATAATTGCAAAATTGGCGTTTTCCAACCCTTTGTTGTAAGTCAACCAACGCGCATCAGGCGACCAAGAAATTGGATAGCCAAAGCGGCCATTGTGTCCAATGTTCCAAGCAGTGTTGTCTACTTTGGTGGTTTTGCCACTTGTAGCATCGATGATAAAAATACTATTGGTCTCATCTATGAAAGCGATTTTTTTACTATCAGGCGACCAGTAAGGGGTGTAACCAAAGCCTTTTTTACGATTGGTGAGTTTTTTGGCTGGTTTGAGGCCATCACTTGCCTGCAAGTACAACTCATATTCACCTGAACGATCACTCCAAAAAGCAATTTGTTTGCCATCGGGCGACCAGGCCGGATCTCGGTCAAAAGCACCACTCGATTTGGTCATGTTCAACGTATATCCTTCTTTGGCTGGTACATTGAACAACTCTCCTCGCGCCTCAAACACCAGTCTTTTACCTCCAGGAGAGGCCGTCATGTGATTGATACGGCGGCTTACGTTGACCATACGTGGCATTTCGGCTGATAAATCGCTCACTATATTGACTGGTACTTCTTTGTATTGCTGAGTAGCCGCATCCATCAAGTACAACTTTCCGCCGACTTCAAACACCAACTCCTTGGCGCTTGCCGACAAATAGGTAATGTCAAACTTGGTAAACTTGGTAATCTGTGACATTTGCTTAGACTTCGTATCATACACCCAGATGTTACGTCGCATGTTGGCTCCTCGATCCGACAAAAAGAACACCTTATCGCCTACCCAAGCAGGCTTGCCATCGTTGGCTTCGTTCTTGGTGATGCGCTGTACCTGGTTGCTTTTCATGTCATAAATAAGAATGTCGGAAGTCAAACCACCTCGGTAACGCTTGAATGGATAATTTTCGGTGATTTTGGTAATGTAAGCCAACGAATTACCGTCCGGTGAAAAACTGGCCAACTCGCCATAAGGAAGCTTAAGTTTGGTAGGCATTCCCCCCTCTTTGTTTACCAGAAAAAGTTGTTGGGAACTGCGTTGACCCAATTCCCGACGCGACGCAAACAACAATTGCTTGCCATTGGGATGCCAGTCTACAATGCGATCGCCCAAAGAATGATAGGTAACTCGAGTAGGTACCCCTCCAGTAACAGGCATGACATACACATCAGTGTTGCCATTGTATACTGCGGTAAAAGCCAACTGTTTGCCATCGGGCGAAAACTTTGGCCAGGACTCCTCTCCCTTCGAGTGGGTCACCTGAACCGCCGTTCCTCCAGCTTTGGGCATGACCCAAATGTCTCCGCCATACACAAAAGCGATTTGGCTATCTGATACGTCCATATAGCGCATCAGTTTGGCATTGATTTGTCCAAAACCAGACAAAGTCAACCCCAAAAATAAAAATGTCAATGATAGGTTTTTCATGAATATTAATAATGGTTTTATAACATGTTCGCCAAATACTGTGAATTATTATTGGTAAAAAAAAGGGGATT
>CALDJV010000267.1 GCA_937899305.1 uncultured Cytophagaceae bacterium | reverse complement strand
GCTACAAATATAACATTTTAATTCATAATTTATTTAAGCCCCAGAGCACTAGTTCTACATTTTCGGGTAAGGGCATACGATCAGCATGGTCCGATGCCGTCAAGAGTAGTACTGGATCTTGGTTTAGATGAAGTGTATGTATCACGGCTAGAGTCCGAGTAAGGTGTCCCAAACCACTACCATTGGCGTAATACAGTTTCATATTTTAATTTTTGTTTAGTTCGTTAAATAAAGTATTTAGGATTAACCTTTCTCAAAGGTAAATGAAAAGACAGGGAGTGCAATAAATGTTTCGATGAACCCCATAAATTGTCCGACTACTGTTTACCTTTCAATAATTCAGCAACAATAATCATACGATGTTCAGCAGGAATCTCATCAATACTCAACACCCCATAAGCATATGAGTCAATATTACTCTCGAGTTTGTAAGTACCAGACTTGGATTTGACCTTTACATGGTTGCCATCAAAAGTAACTTTGCCATATTCTTGTTCCATCCTTTTTACTTTGTACCCGCCTTCTTTTTTCTTGATCTCGTATGGATTTTGGTTTTCTGCGTTATCGCTCACCTTTATTTTGTTCTCTTTTACCTTGATTTTCCATAAAAGAGTGCCATCTGGCTTACGTAACTTAAAACCTGTTTCTTTGTATTTTACCTCAGCAATTACATCGCCAGATTCGTTGTAATACTTTGTTTTCTCATTTTTACTGAGACGACCAGTGATATTTCGATTATTGACCGTAATACTGGTTTCATTTTCACCAAGCGACGTGATATTCCCAAAACCTTTGTCATCAAGTTTGATGTTCAAAGGGGTAAAAGTAGAGGAGGAAGTATTGGAGGTATTTTTGTTGGAAACCGGGGTGGTATTTTCTGGATTGGAGGCTTTGTTGTCATCACCATCATGCTTGCCATTACAAGCCTGAAGCGTTAAACTGCATAATAGCATCAGTCCCCCCAAAAAAACAATTTTGTAAAGTAGAGGAGTTTCCTTATTCATTTCTGTTGAATTTTGGTGTTTAGTTGTTATGTTACAATTTAACTAAACAAAACTCCTACCAACTTTACAAAATCAAGTTATAAAACAGTGCAGTTAAGGGGAAATGGGTGTAATTTAACCCTTGGTAGCTGTAACATTTAGGGTGATTTTGGCAGTTTTACTCAAAATTAAACTACCACCTCCTACACCAAAGTCTCTTCGATTGATTTCAAAATAGGCATTGAATGTTCCCTGATTGCCCTTTTGAGAAAAGTTAAATGGTACTTTATATGTCTTGGATTTTCCTTTTATAGTTAATTGAAAATCAGCGTAATATTTTCCACCAGATTTAGTGATTTTAGTAGATTTCATTTTGATAGTAGGGTATTGAGCCACATCAAAATAGTCTGACTTTCGAAGGTGGCGATCTCTTCCTCGGTTTTTGGTGTTCACTGTACCAGCTTGTACAATACCGATGAACTTACTGCCCGCAAGATTGTTCGGATCAAATAATATTTTTCCTTTAAAACCGTCGAAAGAGCCACTTACGTTGATGCCTGCATTCTTGATTTTGAAAGTAACGCTGGCATTGGTCGCTTTCCATGAAGCTTGAGCTTGTGATAATTGAACAGTTGCAACAAATGCGATGATAAGGCTAAATAAAAATGCTTTTTTCATATTTGTATCGTACTAATAGGTTGTTGTTTAGAAAATGAAAACGAAGGGTTTGGTAAATAATTAACTTACTGGAAAAACGATGTAGTTACAATAAATGATTCGGTAGGCAAAGAATTTAGAATTTAATTAACATTTTTGGCAATAAACCAAGCAGATATATCAATATAAGTTGATGTTACTTAACATAAAATGTGTGTTATACTAAATACCATATTTATAATGCTCTAAATAACGAAGGTAAAAGTCAATGAATAGCTTAATCATGACCGATACAGACAACCAGCCAAATGACCACTGGTACTCTAAAATAACTGCCGCACCGCCTACCACCCATACCTGAGTAATAAAAATCTGCCAATATGGAGCTCGCATCAAACTATCAACTGTCATTTTGATGTTTTCTTCGCCTTTTAGAAAATTTTGGCTAAAAGCAGTGGCATGGCTAATGAGAATGAGTAAATAATTGTAGAATAACAAACTGTTCAGGTTAAGCACATTGTTTGAAAAATAAGGTTGTAGTGCATATTGCCAAATCGCGGCAAGACCACTAGCATCTAAAATTACCTGTTTGTAAATCGTGAGTACCGCAATAATTCCTATATAACAAGCGCCCAAAAAGATAACAAAATGAACCATAAAAAATGGAATCATAATGAATTTGAGGTAGACTGGGGAGCGTTTGGTACCTCGTACCCAAATTAGCTTAATGATATTGAAAAAACCAACCACCACGACCTCAAAACCAAACAGAAATAATACATCGATGACATCCCAACCCAAAAGTACCAATCCAAAAATAGGAGGGATGTGGGTTAGAATCAAAATGGCCACATCTATCTTGTAGAATTCGCTTTGCAAATCTTCAAGGTCTATTTCTTTTTTGAATATTTTTATTTTCGTGATTGTTTTCAAGGAATCAACTCAATTAGATTTATACTTTCTTCTTGTACGTGATTGGGTGAAGGACCGTCTCTGACTGTGATACGATAATAAACAACGATTTGACCAAAATCAACATCAAGCCTGAAACTATGAAAATTATTACCCTTTTGAGTGATGTTTAGTAAAACTACAAAAATAACTTAATCCATTTAGCTAATCTCTGGCCGTTATACTTCGTCAAAAAATAGTGCGAATAGCGCTGCTATTAGCCAATTTTTTAGACTTGTCTAGCACCAAGATATTGCACTAAATTTGGATTAGTTTATTTTTTCCGTTTTACTTAGTTTTAAATGAGATACTAGATTTTCAAACCAAATATACAACTACTTTTACAGGAATAACTTAAGCGATCACTGGTTTGATGTCCTGGATATTTTGTCTACCTTCAGAACTCCATTAAAAACGACAAATGATGAGCACTCAAAAATTGAAGTATGAACTGATAGGCAATGATATGCAAGTGGTCGAGATAGCACTTGCTCCTCAAGAAACTGTAATTGCTGGAACTGGCGCCCTGAATTGGATGGAAGAAGGCATCAGCTTTGATACGAGCTTGAGTGATGGAGCAGCACCCGAGAAAAATTTCTTTGAACGATTGTTTGACGCCGGTAAACGGGTACTGGTAGGCGAATCTGCTTTTATCAACCACATGACCAATACCAGCAATGAACCTCGGAAAATTGGCTTTGGAGCGCCGTATCCTGGCAAAGTAATCCCCATTGATTTAGAGGCATTTAGCGGCAAAGTTTATTGTCTACGAGATGTGTTTTTGTGCGCCAGTTTAGGTACAAAAATAAGCGTAAAATTTAATCATAACATGGGGTTTGGCTTTTTTGGAGCCGAGGGGTACATAGTACAAGAATTAGCCGGAGATGGCCTGGCTTTTTTGCATACGGGTGGTACCGTGGTCAAGAAAGTCCTGGGAGAAGAAACGATCAGAATAAGTAGCGGTTGTTTGGTGGCTTATTCGCAGGGCATTGAGTGTAGTGTAGAGCGTATCAAAGGGCTTGAAAATATGTTTTTTGGTGGACAGGGTTCATTCATTACCTCGCTTTCGGGTACTGGAGTCGTGTACCTGCAAAGTTTGCCATTTTCTAAACTAGCCAACCGAGTGATTAGTCGCATACCTTCGGATTCGAGCCCAAAAGAACGCAAGAACTAGTTTGACGACTGATTTTCTCAAAAATAATTCTTGATACTCAATTATACTTCTATATTTGATGCCTAAACCAAGAATCAACTCATCGAACTTCCTATAACTCTAGACAGAGAAAACAAAGAAATATGGATTTATTCAATGCTTTTACTATTCTCATAGTACTCTCAGCGGCTTTTGGTTACATCAACCACCGTTATTTGAAGCTTCCTACCACTATCGGCCTCATGCTTATTTCCCTGATTATGTCGTTGGCTATCATTGCCATGGGGCAGTTTTCTGATGGTCTCTACAAGCAATTTGTAAGTATGGTCAAGGGGGTAGACTTCAATAAAGTATTGATGGAGATCATGTTGAGTTTTCTATTATTTGCTGGGGCTTTGCACGTAGATGTTAAAACCTTGGCTAAAGAAAGAGGGCCTATTATGATTTTTGCTACGTTGGGAGTCATTGTGTCTACTTTTATAGTGGGTGGTTTGATGTATTTGGTATTCAATGCTTTTGGTACCAAAGTAGAGTTTATTTACTGCCTGTTATTTGGTTCGCTTATTTCACCTACCGATCCTATTGCAGTATTGGCCATTCTCAAAAAAGCCACTGTACCCAAAAAATTAGAAGTAAAAATTTCTGGAGAATCACTATTCAACGATGGAGTTGCAGTAGTGGTGTTCTTGAGTATATTTGAGATGGCCGAAAAAGGAGTGGCCAATACCGGAGCCTTGGATATTTTATTATTATTTGTGACGGAGGCTGGGGGCGGAGCCTTGTTTGGCTTTGTGTTGGGTTATGTGGGTTATTATTTGTTAAAATCCATTGACTCTTACATCGAAGAAGTGCTGATTACCTTGGCATTGGTGATGGGAGGATACGCGTTTTCTTCTTATCTTCATATTTCGGGGCCTCTCGCAATTGTAGTAGCAGGACTCATGATGAGTGACCGAGCTCGAATGTTTGCCATGTCAGATGTGACTCGCCAATATGTAGACATGTTTTGGGAAATACTAGATGAGGTATTCAACGCAGTACTCTTTATTCTCATTGGTTTAGAGGTGCTGGTGATTTCATTCAAACAAGTATATATTATAGAAGGACTCATTGCCATTGTGGTAGTTTTAGGAGCTCGATTTATTTCGGTAGGTATTCCCATTTCCTTGATGAAACTCAAACGAAGCTTCATTCCGAGAACCATTCAAATACTTACCTGGGGAGGCCTTCGAGGTGGTATTTCAGTTGCATTGGCCCTGTCGCTTACCGAAGAAATGCACCGTGAAGTCATTGTGTCAGTCACCTACATTGTAGTAATATTTTCGATTGTAGTACAGGGACTCACCATTGGTAAGCTGGTAAAAGGCATCGATGATGATGGCGAAGGTAATCCAGTAGATGCATCAGGACATTGATATTTCGTGCGTTTTTTAGCTGGTAGTTTTGTTTTAAAGTCCATAGTCCGTGGTCGATAGTCCATAGTTTTTCTAGTTAGTAGTTCGTAGTCAGGAGTTGGTAGTTTTGTTTAGTCCACAGTAGCGCAAAGCGGTACAAATAAATCATCGCCTCGCGCAGCCATTTAACAATGAGCGAAGCGGAACAATGTAACAATAGAAAGAAATCATCGCTTTGCGCAACCATTTAGCCATAGAGCAATAAGCCGAAGGCGGAACAATATAGCAAGCAATAAAACCATTTAGCAATATGAAACTTTACCGTCCAGTTGGTCTGAAAGAGCTAGAACTCATCTTGGCAAAAAATGCATATCCTCCCCGTTTAGATTGGCAACCTATTTTTTATCCGGTTTTAAATTTTGAGTACGCCCGTCAAATTGCTACCCAGTGGAATCTCGATGATGAATTCTCGGGGTATGCTGGTTTTGTCACCGAGTTTGTGGTCGAGGATTCCTATGTCAGTCAGTTTGAGGTACAAAATGTAGGAGGTGCGTTGCATAACGAATTATGGGTGCCTGCCGAGGAATTGTCTCGATTTAATACGCACATACAAGGGAAGATCCAGCTTTCGGGCGCTTTTTATGGAGAAAAATACCAGGGTAAAATTGAACACACCAAACATTTTGTTGGCCTCAATGCCAAGGAGCAACTTGTTTTGGTAGAAAATTGGGTGGCTCAGCAAAAGGATTTGACTGCACTTATTCAACAAGACCAAATTGTGATTCAAACCAACATCACGCATTGGCAAACTATCCAGCCTGATGCTACAGCATTGACAAATATAAGAGAGGTTTGGCCCACTGTTTTTCCTCAGCTTCAATTGCCCAATGAAGCCTGAAATATCTCAGAATAACTATATTTTATCCTTCCATTGTTTTTATCAATCACCTACCTGTCTTTCAATAGTTAAAATATCAACCTTTTATTGTAACTTTGTTATTTACAATTTCTGTATAAATCGTATATAGTCAAGGGGAGATAAGATTTGGCCTTATTTACCCACTATTTTAATAGCAAATTGAAATGCGAAAAGAAGATATCAATGTAAATGTAACGTTGGATGATGCCAACGTGTGTGAACAAATTCTCTGGATGGCTACCAACACCCCTGATCAAGGAACCAATGGTGCTAAAGCCATGTCTTTGTCGTTTTGGGATGAGGACGGAAGAGGAACTGCCAAAATGGATTTGTGGACCAAGAAATTGGAAGTACACGAAATGAAGGCTTTCTGTATTGAGACCATTGCCGGGTTGGCCGATACCCTACGCAGTGCCACCAACGATGAAGCCATGGCGATGGACATCGATGACTTGTGTCGTCGATTGAGTCAGAAGTTGAAACAGGAAATGGAACAACAACAACAATAAGTTGGTTTAATATTCAGTAAAGAGTTATCAGTGAACAGTACTCTTCGCTGATAACTTTTTTATTGGTCTCAGCTCTGGGTTAAAACCCTGCACTTTCAGTGCAATACTTTAGTAATGCGAAAAAATCGGGTCTCGTCTGCGAATTTGAGCAACTTGCCCGCATTGCGACACGGGTTGGCTAAAGAGGACTTTCAGTCCGAGCGCAAAACCCCTGTACTTTCAGTGCAGGGTGGTTTAGTTATAAACCTGTTCACACTTCACTGGTAGTGGGTTTGCAACACAATGCAAAATCCATTGCCCATAAAAACCACTCACAATAATGAGCAAAAAAGGAAGAGTATTGGTGGCAATGAGTGGCGGAATAGATAGCTCATTGGCTGCCGTATTACTACACGAACAAGGCTACGAAGTAGTAGGAATCACGATGAAAACTTGGGACTATGCTTCTTCAGGTGGAACCAAGAAAGAAACCGGATGCTGTAGTCTAGACTCAATAAACGATGCCCGAAACATTGCGGTAGACCTTGGTTTTCCTCACATGATTTTGGATATCCGCAACGAATTTGGTGATTATGTCATTGACCACTTCACCAATGAATATTTGGATGGACGTACTCCCAATCCTTGTGTTTTGTGCAATACCCACATCAAATGGGATGCGTTGTTGCGCCGAGCCGATAAATTGGGTTGTGACTATATCGCTACCGGGCATTACGCCAAAGTTCGTGAAGAAAATGGACGTTTTGTTATTTCTAAAGGAGTTGACGAAAACAAAGACCAATCTTATGCTTTGTGGGGTGTTTCGCAACAAAGTTTGAGTCGTACCATTTTACCGCTAGGTGATTTGTACAAATCTCAAATTCGCGAAATGGCTACCGAAAAAGGATTTGTAGAATTGGTCAATAAGTCTGAATCATACGAAATATGTTTTGTGCCTGACAACGATTATCGCGGTTTTCTGAAACGAAGAATCCCTGGACTCGAAGCAGAAGTAGATGGAGGCGATTTTATACTGGAAGATGGCACCGTGGTAGGCAAACACAAAGGTTACCCTTTCTATACCATTGGCCAACGCAAAGGTTTAGGTATTGCATTGGGGTACCCAGTGTATGTAACTGGAATTGACAAAAAAAACAACCGGGTCGTACTGGGAACCGTTAAAAATTTGGAAAAAAACGGGATGTTGGTCAATCAACTTACTTTGCAAAAATATGCCGACTTGAATGGAAAACCTCTGGAAACAGTGACCAAAGTTCGTTACAATGATCAGGGTACTCCAGCTCGTATAGAGCAAGTAGGTAATGAGATCAAGGTATGGTTTCATGACCAAGTCAATGCCATTGCACCAGGTCAGGCTGCGGTATTTTATGAAGGAAACGACATGATTGGTGGAGGCTGGATTAAATCTAGTTTTACCTGGAAAGAGGATGAAGCAGGAATGATTACAGAGCATTCGGCCATTCCTCAGATATAAATTAACTTTTTTAAAGAAAATCTCTTGTACAAAATGAAGTGATAGCTGTTGAGGTACTCAAATTTGGAATGTTTATCCAGGTTGATAATGAGCACTGAGGGTGATTTTCACCAGAGGATGTACAGGAATAAAAAAAAGGTGGGTAAGTTAATACTAACAAGCTCACCTTTTTTTATATGCTTAAAACGAGGGTTATACCAATAGCGTAAATATACCACGAAACCTTATGGGCTCGAAATAGGTATATTTCGAGGTAATTTAGTATTTATCAAAATTGTATGTCTGCTATGAACCAACCAAAAAAACATTCCCCAATGACAGTATGGGCGATTTTGCCATTCATTGTAGGTGGCTTTTCAGTCTCTCGCTGTATCAGAATCATCGAGCCAAATAAATTGACCAAAGGAACGAAATACCTGCGAAAAACGTAGGGTGGGTATATCAAGACAGCGTCGTAATTACATGGTAACTACGCACAGATTGCAATCAAATAGAATTTGGTCGTCAAGCGATCCAAAAAATAATTAGTTTTGGTAAACAACAAATCGATGAAAATACATATAAACAATCCCTCTAAACTTCTGGTATATATACTGACAATATTTGTAATGGGGTCATCATTAGGAAGCTGTAATGTAGGTACCTTAGAGCCAGAAAGTACCAATCTGGGTTTAGAATATTTTCCTTTGGAAGAAGGGCAATACATAGATTATCAAGTAGAAGACATTCAATACACGATATTGAATCCCCCCGATACCAGTCGTTATCAGTTACGAGAGCTTATTGGAGAAGAATTCATTGACATAGAAGGAAACCCCGCATTTCGTTTAGAACGTTACCGTAGAGCCGATGCCAATGCCCCTTGGGCATTGGATTCAATTTGGCAAATAAAACGCAGTACAACACAAGCCATCGTAATACAAAACAATCAGCCATTGATAAAATTGGTTTTTCCTTTGGGCGAAGGAGTAGAATGGGTTGGAACGGCTTTTTTTCGGGTCAACCGAACTGATACGATCATCGATCCGGTTACCTCAGATACCACAATTCAAGAAACTTTCATAGGGGATAGGTATCGGGTAGAAAACTTTAATAAACCACTTACTTTCGGAGATTTTTCTTTTGATAGCACCTTGACTGTAATTCAGAGTGACGATTCTAGTCGAATAAGCATTGATCGACGGAGAGAAATTTACGCGGCTAATAGAGGGTTGATATACAAAGATGGGATCGTGGCAACTTACTGTACGCCCAGTGAAAGTTGTCCCTTTCCGGAGATTGAATTTGGAAAAAAAACAACGCAAACCATTATTGGATTTGGAAAGTTATGATATATTGTAAGCCTTGTGATTGGTTGATCGAAAATAGTATAAACTGACAAGGGTTGGCTAGATTTATAAAGGCGCTTGGCCACAAAAAATACTGCATGATACGATACAGAAAAATAATGTTGATATGGTTCGTTATTCAAGCAACTGCTTGGGTGCCTGCCCACAGTCAAACTGTAAAAAAATATTTTGTCTACCTGAAAGACAAAGCAAACTCGCCCTATTCTGTTGATAAACCCGAGGAGTTTTTATCGAAAAGAGCCATTGAAAGAAGACAAAAGCAAAATATATCCATTGTTGAGAGAGATTTACCAGTAAATGGGAGCTATTTGACCCAAATAAAAAATACAGGTGCTTCGGTGTGGTATAGTTCACGATGGATGAATGCGGTGCTCATTGAAGTAGATGATGCCACCTTGACTACGGTACAAGGCTTGAGTTTTGTGAAAAGTACTACTGTACTTGATAATGGACGACAACTAGACCCTGAAGAGGACGAAAACCCTAAGAAACGTCGTTCCCAAAAAAGGAGGAATCGGAAGAAAAGGAGGCAGAAAAGAGACAAGCGAGGTACGAAAAAGGAAACCCAAAATAAGACCACCCAGGATAAAACCAAGGAAGGGTTGAGAACCACCCAGGAAGTCTTGATTGAGTCTAAGGAAGATTACGGTAATTCTTACTTGCAAGACAGTATTGTCGGCGTAGACTTGATGCATTCGAGTGGTTATCGTGGGTCGGGTGTCTGGATCGCAGTGTTCGACTCTGGTTTTCAGAATGTAAATCAGCTGTCTTACTTCAAACATTTATTTGATAACAACAACGTTGGTGGGACTTATGATTTTGTGACGAACCAATCCAATGTGTACAATACCGGATCACACGGAACCAAAGTGTTATCAGCAGTAGCCGCCTACGAAAAAGGAGTCTTGATTGGCAGTGCTCCCGAAGCCACCTACTGGTTGTTTCGTACCGAAAATGTAGCTTCTGAATTCCGGGTTGAGGAGGTGTATTGGTTGATGGCGGCCGAAAGGGCGGATAGTACTGGGGTAGACATCATCAGTTCTTCATTGGGTTACAATACATTCGATAATGTCAGCATGAACTATACTTACAATGACTTGGACGGAAATACCACCTTGATTACCCAAGCGGCCGATTTTGCTGCGGCTACTGGAATGCTGGTAGTTAACAGTGCCGGAAATGAAGGGAACTCAAGCTGGCGTTTTGTAGGTGCGCCCGCCGACGGTGACTCGGTATTGGCGGTAGGTTCAGTGAATTTTGACGGCACTTATTCTTCTTTTAGCTCTAAAGGCAATACCTTCGATGGCCGTATCAAACCCAATATATCCGCAATGGGAAGTTTTGTGGCATTGGGAGGACCATTTGGCCTCTCGAGTGGTAGTGGCACGTCTTATTCTACTCCAATTGTTACGGGTTTGGCAGCTGGATTTTGGCAAGCCTACCCCAACCTGACCAACATGCAAGTCATAGATTTTTTGCAACGCTCGGCTAGTCAGGCCAGCGAACCAGATAGTTTATTAGGGTATGGTATTCCTAATTTTAAAAATGCTACTGCACTGGCCAACAATCCTACCTCCTTGGAATCGGTAACCGAAAGTGGCTTTAGTTTTTATCCAAATCCAATTGACAATTCCCAATATCTCCAGATTGTATTTAAGCAAAATTATTGGGGCAAAGACCTCAAAATGAGCCTCTATGACGCCCAAGGTAAATTAGTAGGAACCCAGTATTTGAAAGATGCCCCCAAAGCGTATCGTTGGGAGAAACTTCAATATCTAAAAAATGGAGTATACCTGTTGCGTATTAGTACGAGCAAGGAATCGCACGCGCTAAAAGTGGTAAAAAGATAGCACATGCAACTCCAAATAGATGTCAGTCAAAATATACTTCATCAGTTTGCCACTCAATTGAGCAGTATTGCTGATGTAACCAAAAACGTATTGAAGGTAAGGCCCGCATTTGGAGAAGGAACCTTTACCTTTAAGGCTTTCCCCAATCAGCTTGAGTTATACCATTTGGTCAGTTATTCTAAACTAGAAATGGGCATCCGTTCTCAAAACCCCGCCGATAGTGAGTGGTTGCTATACAACATCAACCTGTCTAACCAAGCCATAGAAAAAACGGTTAACAATCAAGAGGTAAATATTCAGAAGTATTTGCCTTCTGGTATATTAATTTATACTCCCCAAACCCAGGTGTTTAGTTCAAGTCCTGCGCATACTCATTTCGAGATTGCTTTGGTGCGTTTTCATCGCTCATTTCTGGCCCAATATCTTCATCAGGAATTACCCATTTTGGCAAATACTGATCGTGCCGTCATTTATGAAGACCTTGATTATTATCTGGAAAAATCATTAAACAATGCATTACAAACATCCAATAAAATCAATGCCCATGCACACCTGTTGAGTTTTATGGGAGGAGTGATTGAAAAACTGCAACAGAGAAGCACTGAGGAGTCATTTGAAGATTTACATCCCAACGATTTGAAAGGATTATTTACTGCCTCTGCTTATCTTAGAAACCCTCTGGCTTCGTGCGTTCCCAGTATAAACGATTTAGCCGAAATTGCCGGAATGGGTATTACTAAATTCAAAACAACATTTAAACAAGTTTTTGGAGTTCCTCCAATCCAATACCATCGAAAAATAAAGCTTGAATATGCCCGCCAAGAGCTTATCAGCCAACGAAAAACCGCCACGGAACTCAGCTACGAGTTAGGTTATTCTCACCCTTCAAAATTCACGATCGCCTACAAAAAACAATTTGGGATAGTGCCTTCGCAAACGTAGTTTATTTCTATTATTCCGCCTTCGGCTCATTGTTAAATGGTTAACGCTTCGCTTATGGTTCTATGGCTAAATGGTTGCGCGAAGCGACGCAAAACTATGGACTATCGACCGTGGACTGTGGACTAAAAACCAAAAAACTCCCAACTAAAAAAAACTAGAACCTTTCGCCTTTCAGGGTAAATCAAGTGTCTTTCAAGGATAACAAATCCGGTAATGAATTCAATACTTTTGTGAGGTAATTCAAACAATATATCCCCAACACTAAAGGATAATAGATATGAAAAAAATATTCGTTACCGGAGGATCGGGTTTTGTAGGTCAAAACGTGATCCCCATTCTCAAAAAAAATGGCTATGATGTATATGCTTTGGTACGCAGCGACCAAGCCAAACAAAAAGTACAAGCAGTAGGAGCCATTCCCGTGATGGATGATTTAACTGCACTGGCTAAAAATACCGAGTATGCCTTGAGAGCATGTGAATATGTATTACATGCCGCAGCGCATATGGATTTTACCTACGATCATAAACTATTTTATGCCATGAATGTAACTGCTACCCAAAAGCTAATCGAATTGGCCCAAGCAGGAGGGATCAAAAAATTCATCTACATCAGTGCAGCCCCGGTAGTTCCTGGCTCCCCCATTGTAAAGCTCACCGAAGACCAAGCCAAAAAAGGGTTGCCTACTGCATTGTATCCTAAAACCAAAGCCATTGCCGAAAAGATAGTATTGGCCGCCAACTCAAGCAGTTTTCAGACCATTTCCTTGCGTCCTCCGGCCATTTGGGGGCCTCACAACCACCATTATGAAGAACTATTTGACATGGCCAGACAAGGCAAGTGGCGTTGGATAGGAGGGGGCAAGCAGGTGTTGTCTACCATCCACGTTTTGAACTTGGCCAGCGCAGTATTAGCCGCATTGGAAGCCGACCAAGGTGGAGAAGCGTACTTTGTAACCGATGGAGATTACCGTTCGATGAAACAGACCTTCAAAGCGATGATGGAGGCGGCAGGAATCCAACCTGGGGATAAAACACTGCCTCGAGGAGTGGCGGTAGTAGCCGCGCATTTGATTGGCGGTATTTGGAAGCTACTAGGCTTGAAAAGCCGTCCACCAGTTGCCCCTATTATGATTCGTTTGATGGGTACCGAATTCTCCGTATCCGACGAAAAAGCCCGCCGAGAACTTGGGTACAAAAATGCTGTTTCGTTTCAGGAAGGCATTGCCCAACTTGTTTTTTAATTCTCAGTTTTGTATTTCTCACTACTTGAAACCTATTCTTATGACATATTTAATAACTATTTTTTTCAATCATAAAAAAAGCATTGCCAAATGAATGACAATGCTAATGTATAATATGACGTCACGATAAAGTTTATTCGGTCACTTTTTTTGTGGTGATATAAAAATCCCGATCTACTTTAAACTCCGCATTTGCGTTTTTTAATTTGATAGATTGCCACTCAGTAGTAGGCTCAAGCCATTTTTTCTTGTTGTCAACCATCGTGCGTATTTTCATAGTAAACCCTTTTACACAATTGTTGAAACGGTATTGAAGTTGGCCATCCTGGATTTTATATTCCAAATTGGGAATCTGAGTGGTACGCAGATATTGGTCGAAAAACTTGGCTAGTTTCAAGCGTGTTTTTTTGATGATGTACTTTTCTACTTGCGCACTGGTCACTGTTTGATGGTAGAAATCCTTGTTGAGACCTCGCAAGATTTTACGCCACTTTTTGTCATTGTCTATCATTTGACGAATCATATGCAAAATGTTGGCTCCTTTGTAATACATATCGCCCGAACCTTCATGACTTACATTGTATGTACCAATGACTGGACGGTCGTTACGTACGATTCGACGCGTACCCAATACATATTCTTGGCCGGCTTTTTTACCAAAATGATAATCAAGGTATAAGCTCTCGGAGTAAGCAGTAAAACCTTCGTGTACCCACATATCAGCTACATCCTTGTGAGTAAGGTTATTGGCAAACCACTCGTGACCCGCTTCGTGGATAATAATGAAGTCAAATTTTTTGCCCCAGCCCGTACCACTCAGATCCGAACCTCGATAACCATTGCCAAAACCATTGCCATAGGTGACTGAGCTTTGGTGCTCCATTCCAAGGTATGACACTTCTACCAGTTTAAATCCATCTTCGTAAAAAGGATAAGGCCCAAACCAATGCTCAAAAGCCTTGAGCATCAAACGAACTTGTTTGAACTGCTTCTTGGCTTTTTTGATATTGTATTTCAATACATAGTAATCACACGAGAGCTTCCCTTTTTCGCCTTTAAACGTTTCCGAAAAGTGTCCATAATCACCAATATTGATATTGACTCCATAATTGTTGATAGGGTTCTTTACTTGCCAATGGTAAGTTTTGGTTTTGTTGGCTTTGTCGTGTTCCGTCTTTACCAATCGCCCGTTAGACACATCCATCAGGTTTTCGGGTACCGTAACACTAATCATCATACCCTCATTTGGTTCATCTTCTGGGTGATCTTTACAGGGCCACCACAAGCTGGGACCTTCTCCTTGGCACGCTTCTGTTATAAAATGATTGTTGTTTCTATCCCGTTTCCAAACAAATCCTCCATCCCAGGGAGGACGAACCGCTACTCTAGGAATTCCCTCAAAAAATACCAATACCTCACCAGTGCTGCCTTTTTGTTGTAGAGGTAAGTCTAACCAGTACACGTTTCCTTCTCGAGTAAACTTTACCTCTTGTCCATTTTGTTGGGCTTTAGTCAGTTTCATAGGTTTTTGCAAGTCTATCTGCATCCGTTTACCAGGTTGCAATACTTTGTAACGAATGAGGTTAGAACCCGAAATGGCTTTCTTATCTGGAAAAACCTGAACTTTAAGATGATAATACTGCAGGTCCCACCAGATTCGTTCAGGAGTAATGGTTCCTTTGAGCGTATCTTGTCGGGTAAATTTAGTTCTTTGAGCGTAGGAAAGTGAGCTGATCATCAGCAATATTCCTATGCAAAAAATTCCGAATGATAATTTTTTTTTCATAGTTAACTTTTTCAGTATCAACGCCTGTTATCATTATACCAGTTGACTTTTACCCAAGCATTTGATTGCAAACAGCAAAATAAATACTTACTTCACCTATCTGATAACATTCATCTCTTAAATATATCTGGTTTTCGAGTTTTATGTCAAGAAAAACCAGGAAAGTTTACTTATAAAGCGGCAATCAATCAATATTCTTTAAACATCAGCTAATTAGTGATAAGTAGATTTGTGGTACATTCACTTGAAAGCCCAATGTAATGAAGTGATATACCCCAAAGGTTTTATTTCTAAATATATCTCAAGCGAGTGGTTTTCCCGTTCCCTCATTTACCTGGACGTTTCCCCCTTGAATGCTTACCATTCCCTCATTTAGCAAATACTCCAATGCTTTAATCTCTACTTTTGCCACCATACGAACTCCTGACATCAGGCCTGTTAACCTATATTCACTATTCATCAATGTTTTTGGTAGGCTCATAGCTTGAGCTTGCAACCTTGATAAAATGAATGGGATAGACTAATTAAGTAATACGGCTGCTGACTTGGGAGTAAGCTTTATAACTAACTTAACGTATCATTATGAAAAAGATGAATATCACCTGGGTGATTTTATGTATTTTAATTGGCTACAAAGGATATAGCCAAAACCCATATTGGGCGCTGGAACCCGCCTTAAAATTTAACTTATCTTCTAATAGCATCAGTAGTTTACCAGGTGGAGTAACTACTATATCTAACTTTCTTGGTGTACAAACCAATGGCTTGTTTGATGCGCAAGGCAATATGATATTTTTTGTGGCCAACGAAAAGGTCTATGATAAAAATGGGGTAGAGAAGTATAACTTGAGTACAAATGGTTATACCATTTCATCTATCAATATAATACCTGTACCAGGAGGTACTTGTGGCGAATATTTTGTGATTTACGTAGAACCAGCCGGTCCCTCAATCGCTCAAACCTACAACATCAAGGCCAATAAAGTAACGGTAGATGCCAGTCAAAATATTACGGTATCCAACCTAGTATCAGAAGTAGTGTACGAGGCCAGAGACATTGGGTCGCCGCTCACCCAAACTGCCATTTCAAAAGAAAGCAACGGGAGACGTACTTTGTATGTGACCCTAAGACGATTGATCGACCATAACGGAGGGGACAATAACCAGATAGGAAAGGTGAAAATAGATCAGAATGGATTGACCAAAGAAACTGGTTTTTTACCCATTGATATATTTACCCCCATCAACAACAATTTGGAATCTTATTCACTGGAACTTTCTCCCAATCAACGTTACTTGGCCTGGATTGATCATTATGGGATTACCCGAGTAGTGGTGAAAGATTTATTGACTGGTACAATGATTCGCATTGATATTACAGGCCTAGGGGCGGAAAGTGAACTTGAATTTGGCCCTAATAGCAATGATTTATATGTAACCACTCAGCAAGGATTGGCACGTACGTCTATGAGTCAGCCAACCGTTGCTACGTTTATACCAGGTTCTTATACCCAAAGCGGGGGAACCAACAGCACCGTGTATTACGGAGGCAATGTAGAATTGGGACCCGATAATATGCTTTATATTACATCGGCATCGGCTGGGCATATTGCCTCTTATGACATCGCTAATAACTTATTTAATCCTAATGTGGTGAGTTATCTTGGAAAGCATTTGCCAGAACAAGTAGATGGAGAAACGATTCTGTACTATGGCAATCCATTGAGTGGTAACATTAGCATTGCCCCCAATGGGAATTTAATTGCTCAGGCAAGCGGAGGAAGTGGTAATTATAGCTACACTTGGAATACCCCTGGTAGCCCAAATTATGGAACCAGTGCTCAACTAACTCCTTGTGGAAGGGCCAAACATGTGGTGACCATCAAAGACAACTTGGCAGGGTGCAGTGTTACCCTTAAAATCATTTATACTGCACCGCAAGCTTGCTTGAGCTTAGGACCTCCATCTGCATCTGTTGGCCTGGATGTAGCAGAAAGTGCAATCAAGGTATACCCCAATCCAGTATCTGAGTATTTGAATGTAACAATGAAATCTGGTGAGCAAATAGAACAGCTTCAGGTAAGGGATTTGAGCGGACAAATTTGGTTGAAAGTAAGTGGAAACAATGCCTCAAACCAACGTGTAGGCGTACAGAGGTTGAAGAAGGGTACTTACATTCTTACCGTGACAACCAATCAGAGATCTAGCCAACAAAGGGTGGTTATTGATTAAGCAGATGAGGTAAAACAAAAATGTAAAAGTCACTACCATATTATTTAGAATATAATTTGGTGGTGACTTTCAGAAGTGTGATAATAATTTAAAAAGTGTAATATAATCTTGCACAAAATTACGGATTTGGATGTGATAAAGCAAATAAAGTTTTGACGTGTTAATAGCCTTTATGCTGGTAAATAGTTGATAATTTGAGAGTTATGGATATTACTATTTGTCAATAATTGAGAATATTTATAAAATTTAGTGCTTTTACCTATACTGTTAATAGGGATTTTTCTGACTAAAACAGAACTTTGTTTGGAATAAGCTAGCTCTATAGAAATAATAAAGTATTGAAGTTTGTTAAATAAAAATAGTGTGTAAGCAATGAGAGGTCATGTAAGAATAAATCTACATGTTACAAAAAAAAGACCATATTATAAATAATTGTTAAGTTAGCTGTCATAAAATCCGCCTTTGCCACCATCTTCTTCATCCCAATAATCCCCTGCTTCGGTATCGAAGCCCACTTCGTCGAAATCATCGAAAGCTTCATATTCCATAAAAGGTTCATAATTTTGTTTCGAGTAAAAATCTTCGCGCATGTAATAATGCCACAAAGTATAATTACGTTTTTCTCCAGCTTGCCACCGCGATATTTCACGTTCCATAGAAGGAGGCTTCTTGCCCTGTTTTTTCATTTCTTGAGCATAGGCTTCTGTACTCACGATTTTGCCATCCCAATGCACCGAATGGTCCTCACAAATAGGTTTTTGAGTAAGGGCACATCTTCTCACTGCGAGTTTTTCACATTGACGCAATACAAAAAAGCCTCGTGTCATTGCGCAACGCGGTTTTTTGCTTTTGGTTATTTTTTTAGGTTCTTGATCCATTTGATTAGGGTTTGATGCTTGAATATAACAACAATGCCAGAATAGTTACAAATTTTGTGAGTCAATTAGTTGAACGCTTGCCCCTATGTACGTTTCACTTTTTTATAAACTTCGGCTACCATTTTCATAAAAAGATTGATGTTGGGTACATAATCAAACGAAGTTTGGATTTCGCCTTGTTGTAATTTGAAAATAATACGTTTAGAATCACTCATTTCGTCAGCCATTCCAGTTTTTTGAAGCAATGTATAATGTTGCTTGGGAAGCGCTATTTTCAATCTCCACTGGGTCTTGGTCTTGTACTTGGTTTTGACCTTAAGTTTACCTCTTGCATTGTATCTGCGTCGTACTCGTTGTCGCACAACATCGCCTACTTCCAAATAAAACCGAGTGCCATCTACAAAGCGAGTCTTGATTGTTACCAAGTAATGTCTAAAAAAAGTAGTTTGAGTATCTTTTATTGGACGAGGTTCTTTTTTTTGAATCTTGTTTTCTGGTTGATTTTTTTTACGCATATCTACCCAAAGCGCTATGGGTTCCTGGCCGTCCACTTCTTCTTTGAGCAATACCAATACTGGCAAGGCAAAAGAACGAAAATGGTTGGGCAAATCGCGTTGTTTTAATAAATGATGAGCCGAAGGGTTAAAAACTCGATAAATCATCAAGCCCAATCCGACAAAGATGATTAAGATGATAAAAAGAAAGATGAACTGTTCACTGGCATTGACGAAATTGGCTAAAAAAAAGGCCCCCAAAAAACCAATGGCTACTACTATGCAGCCAGCATAGGTAGGTTTGGCTACTTTTTTAGCATCATCACCCAAAGCGTCGTATTCGGCAATTCCTCGGAGTACTTCTAACCATTCTTGAGCAGTATGAACCCCTTGAATATATTTTCGCTCAATGATGTGTTTTTGCTCATCGGTAAGTACATCATAAGCCGCCAGAGCTTGATCGATGACTACTTTGTTATTATCCGGTTCGTAACTTAAAGACATGTAGGTAGATCAGTTTTTCTGATAATTTGATGTCAACACGTCTAATATACAATAAATAAATAAAGGCCAAGCTTTAATAAAATACTAATTTGTAATTACGTACCTTTATATGTCAATATCTGAGTAAAACAAGCGTTTTATGAGAAAGTAAGTGGTTTGTTTGTTGTCATCATCATTGTAGCATAGATGCAAAAGAGGCAAAATGCTTAAAATAAAAAACCATTTCCTAAAAAGTTAGAAAATGGCTTCATCCTCAAGTAAGTAAAACGGAAAAAATAAAGTAATCCAAATTTGGTGTAATATCTGGTTGCTAGACGATTCAAAAAATCTTTGCGTAGCCAAAGTTACGGAACTATTTTTTGAAGAAGTATAGTGGCCAGAGATGAGTCAAATGGATTAGGTTATTTATGTAGTTTTACTAAGTTAAGAAATAAAATTACTTTTGTTTTGACGTTAGTTCTTCCAGTTTGCTCAAGGCTTTGTTAGTAGAAGAGGTCATAGGGGTTGCTCCCATAGCTCGGAACAACTTTCGATTTCGAAAATGTACTACTTTTTTGTTTTTTAAATGATCCTTTTTCATAAAGCGGTGAAAATTTGGTTAGGGTTTTGTATAGCATTGCTAAAGTAACAAATTGTAAGTAGAATATAATGTTAAACAGCTGTTGTTAAGTTACTGATGTAATAAAATTGAAAAAAACGTACCAAAAATCATTAGTGAGCGGTACATTATTTGTCAAGTCTTCCCAAGAATTCTAATA